>CAXEIY010000290.1:0-45819 GCA_963996245.1 uncultured Planctomycetia bacterium
GTTCAAATACTGCGGAGATCACCAGCGCCCACGCGGCCCCGACAAGCCCATACTGAGGAACCAGTAGCCAGCAACTGATTCCCGTTACCACAGTAGTTGCCAACACCTGCGCAATCAACGCTACCAGATATCGAGCTGCAATCATGGCAATCCGAATAATGTTGTATTGCAGTGTGACAGTCGCTGCAAGCAGCAATAAGACTAATACTCCATGACTGTCTGCAAATTCCGGCTGAAAAACAACCGTTAGAATGAATCTTCCCAATAACCACGCGACCGTCATCACACTCACTCCGAGAACCAGTGCAACCGCAAGCATTTTCAATATCAGACCAAGATATGCATCAGGACGTTTCCGATAATATTGAGACAATCGAGGACCGACCGCCTGTGACAAACCTACAAACAGAAGTCGAACTGCACGCGATACTACCATCGATGCGGCAAAGATCCCCAAAGATGTCCGACCCAGAAAAACTTGAATGAAGTAGGGGGCAATATTTTGATTTAACATTCGCAGAAAAGTAGTCCCGCCTGCAGGGGCGCACACACATACTACTTTCCATAAGGTGTAAAATCGGGGGCGGTAACTCCATATTGACCCACCCTCGTGTTCTATTAATAAGCGTGACATACACGGGACATCAATGAAAAGTAATATCAGGATCCACCAAACGGCGACCGCCATTCCCATCACAGCAATGGATCCGGTGAAATGGTACCCCAGAGACAATGCGACCAAACCTCCAGTAGCTTTGGTTACCATTGACACTGCCATCCGACCTGTTCGATTGTGCTTCAACATTAATCCATAAAAGACATTGCTTGTCCCTTCAATTAATTTCGCTGTACCCACGGTAAGAACTGCCATATTCACTTCTGCGTGAAAATAGCCCAGTACAGCAATCAGAATAAGAATACCCATACAGACTACACAGGAAGCAAGCTGAACTCCCAGGTAGTCCTGGAACCGAAACTCATTGACCGCATCTGTAGCGACCATCGGACGAATTGCAAAAAAAGCAATCGCTGCAACAGGCGTAGCAATCGCTAAGGTAAGCGCAAAATCACCAACCACCTCTGTTGACGCCATTTTTGCAAGAATAACCAGTCCACCCCAGTTAGAAACAGCCATCGCAACGGTACCCAGACTGGTCCATAAAATAGACCAGGGCAATGAACGTTCCGTACGTGTTTGCGTACCAGATTCGTCAATTTCCTGTATGTTGGGAGACACCAATCTTATTACTCCTACAAGCCAGGACTCTAACGATAGCCATACCACCAGGCTAATGGCCATGCCCAACACCAAAACAATAAACGGGGTATTCGAGGTAGACGTTCCTGCCATTCAAGGTCGGGTTGAATTCTGACAATCGATCCCTTAACTCCTCGATTTCCTCCCGTACTGTGACCTGTCTCAACCGTTGCATTGTTCACAAGCTGATCCGAAACATTGGAAAAATCCAAACCGAGAAATCTTCCTATCCTATCCAGCTCTTCCGGCGTATTCTTCATCAAGTCTTCATATCGGACTCTCAAGTATTCATGTCGCCTGAGTAACACCCCTCCCATCAAGGTTGCAATCGCGTTTCCGAATATCCAACCGAAAACAACTCGAACACTGACAGCACGACGTCGATTTAGCGGTGGTCTGCGCAAATGGGACCAAATAACGGCTCTACCATCGCGTACCAAATGAATCACTTTGACCTGAAACTTACATACACACTTTAAGCCCGCCACACGTCCAGCGCAACGATAGGCACTCTTTGATGAATCCACCAGCAGAGGCTTATTCTGTGCAGCATAGATTGCGTCGAACAAACCTCTCATCAATTGACAGTAGGCTCCCCATCGACCGAGCCCCACGATAGGCCAAAAGAGCCATGTCCAAATATTCTGAACATGCTCCACGGACCGCATAATCCGCTCCGCCTCTTTTCCTTGTTCCAGACCCTGATCTTGCAACTGTCTAAAAACATGTTTCCATTTGGGACATTCTCTTAATTCCAGTCCGCAATCACATCGCTCTTGGTAATCATCAGCGATATTGAATAAATAGGACAACTCACCATTACATTCGATTTCCGGATGCATACCAAGAATCACATCGAGCAAGGTGGATCCGCTGCGTCCGTAACCGGCAATATAAACCAACTTATAATTGCCTTCTTGCACTGCATCATGCCCCAGGTTTCAGGTGTAACTATCTCTATCTGAAATGAAAAACAAGGCCTATCTGGAATTGGCCGCTTCACCTCCGTGGCAGAATGCCTAAGGAAGCAGAGAGGTCTCTTCTTTCACTTCCAGCCAGTTTATCGTCTTTCTTCCAATCAATGACTGTAGCCGAAAGACATCTTCACGAAATACCTCCAGAAGTGCTGATCGTGTATCTAATGCCATCGGCGCAACACGACCTGAAACTGTATTCTTGTCTACCCAACCCCGAAGTTGTCCTCTCCATCTTTTTGGCAGTACCGTCTGGATAACTGTTTTAACGGCAGCGGGCTGATAAAAAGAATAGACCGTCCTTCCAAGAATATTCCGCGTGGTGCCACCTCGATTATGCACCTGCCCCACGTCAATTTTACAGTTCACATCCAGTTCCAGAAATGTGAGCAAATCCCGGCACAATTCCTCGGGATCCTGAACCAGATCTTCGAAAAGATACACCCGGACAGATCGTTCTCCAAACAGGTTGAAATATCTTTGAACTTGATCGTGGTACATACCACAACGTACATAGTGAAAAGAAAAACGCCAGTTATCTGCTATGCGTTCCTCTTCAGCAGCCAACGCCTCTTCAAAACTCAATTTTTCTCTTCCTCGCCTCCGTTGATGGCAATAGTGCGAGTAGGCACGATCAACCGGATTGCGCAAAATAATAACGATCTTCGCATCAGGCTGAAAACGTGCAATCTGTTGGGCAGCACACTCAGAACACAAATAAGAAGGCGATGCTTCCCCTGCTCGATGATTGTCTGGGGCATTCCTAAAGAGTTCCAGATACTCAGCAATCGTACGAAACTGATTCAGGGGATGACGATCCTGTTCCTCACCAAAAAACCATGGTTCTTTGGGTTCGCACATATAAACTTCGGGGTGTTCCTGCAGGTAGGCATACAACGAGGTCGTCCCACTCTTTGCGGCACCCACGATAAAAAAATCCGGCTTACGGCCCTGACCATTTTCCGTCATTGAATCTCTTACCATTTACGTAGCCAGCGGTGTCCCCGGAACTACCCGTCCATTCCCATTGGATGTAGAACGGGCAACACGTTTCCAGACATCCGAATAATGACGGGTAATGGTTCTGATAGAAAATTCATCACGGATACGATCACGGGCAGCTATTGACTGTCGTTCATACTGCTCGGATGTCAGTGACGTCACCTTCGATACTGCTTCGGCTAATCGCGAAGCATTGCGAGAGGGAATAACCTGTCCCGTGTCCCCAACAATTTTCGCCGAGTCCCCAACATCCGTCGCCACACAGACTACTCCACAAGCCATACCTTCACAAAGAACAATCGGACAGGTTTCACTGAACGAAGAGGAAACCATCACGTCAAAACCCGGAATGATTTTCCACACTTCTTTCTGTTGACCAAGGAGATGACACCGGCCTTCAATACCCTCTTCTTTCAACCATCCCGCTAATTCGCGATTATTGTCATCGAGACCTTCACCACACATAACAAAAATCATATCTTGATTACGTCTGGCTAATATCCCTGCCGCTCGAATGAACGTACGATAATCTTTTTCTGGAGTGTATCGCCCCACTCGACCTACTACCTTAGTTTGCTCCGCAATCCCTAGCTGCTGTCGAAATGCCACACGAGCATCTGGATTCGGAGTAAATCGCTCGACATCAACACCATTTCTCATGACATGTGTTTTTAATGGGGAAAATCCCAGTCGGATGTGCTCATCCAATGCATCCTGAGTAACGTAAAGACTCATCTCCGGCAACCATCGGGATAAAAACGAACACGTTCGAATAACGCCTCGAGTCATCCATTTTAAAGTATCGGGATCCATGCGCAGATGATGGATACCCCAAAGAACCGGTGTTTTTTGAGCGAGACGTGCTCCCATGGTTGCCAGCAAAATACCATGATAAAGCCACCCATGAATCAAATCCGGACGGATTTCACGCATCAGATTGCGAAGTTTGAAAATAGAGGATACTCCGAATCTTCCCGGGTCCATATCCAGAGTATGAACCGGTATGCCAAGCGACTGGATATCTTTACCCAATACACCGCGATCCCGCAATGAAATGACTACGGATTCAAACACAGTATGGTCTACATGGCGCAACACATTTTCAAGTAACACCTGTGCACCAGCCGCATCCAGACTGGTAATAACATGGCACACTCGAATTTTGCTGTTCTTTTGTATCATCAAACCACACCCTAATCATCGACCATCAAAACAGCATCGTCTGAAAAGACTAATCTTGTTTTTGCCCTACAAAAATAACTCGACGATAAAAAGGACCAACGAACGGAATCGACTGTTCAAGAGCCTTATCAATCTGATCTGCAAATCGGGTAATGGGATTAACTACTTGACGTGAAACCGCCTGTGAAAGCAAACCTGCTGGAACTGAAAATAACTGGTCATAATGAAATGTAGCATTAAAATGCCCCTTCAGTATGCCTAGTTCTTGAAAACCCAAAGGCCTTTCATCCACAGTCCTTGCAAAGGGAGTCAACCAACGAATCACTTTCGCCACGGGGTTCACTCCCATAGGCTCCCGAAAAATAGCCAGTCCGCCAGGACGTAATACACGTTTTATTTCCCGGACTCCGCAAGAAAAGTCCAGATGATGCAAGATAGATGCACCGTAGACCACGTCAAAACTGTTGTCTGGAAATGCCAGGCGATGGGCATCCATTTTTATATACCGAATATCGATGCCCTGTTCCTCAGAGAGTTCCTGTGCACGCTGTATTTCCAGTTGTGAAACATTGATACAGGTCAGTTCTCTGGGGGCATATTTATCAAAATCGATCCAATGCGCCCAGACACCGGATCCGAC
This sequence comes from uncultured Planctomycetia bacterium, assembly GCA_963996245.1. GTDB lineage: Bacteria > Planctomycetota > Planctomycetia > CAXEIY01 > CAXEIY01 > CAXEIY01. The sequence continues at coordinate 5,057 of CAXEIY010000290.1, forward strand.
CTCAAGCACCTCTTTATCCCGTACACATTGCATTATCGCATCAATCGTCGAAGTCATGCGGTCCCAGGCAGGACCACGGTTCGCGCGACGGAAAAAATTCAAATAGCCGTCCCGTTCCAATTCATCATCATCATATTGCTGTTTTTCACGAGCTACGCGATCAAGATCCACGTTACTCAAATCCGATTGGGACATCAGCTCCTTAGACTGATCTACCATTTTCATCTCCCACCTCAAGAAAAACACGCACTTCAAAGTTTTGCTATACAGTGTGATTTGCAAGAACCACTGGTGAAACGGACACCGGACTGTCTTCGTGCTCAACCTCGAGATTCTTCATGTTGACCGAGGTAACAGATGCAAGAAGCCCCAACAGCATTACAATTGAACGGTGCTCAAAAAGGTTATTGTGCCAGACAATTCCGGCAACAATAATGGCTGCTAATACAACTATACTTCGATAATCCTTGTTCACTTGAAAATGTTTTGCAGTGGCCCCTAAAAACCACAAAACCACCATTAACCCAATTAATCCATTTTCTGCCCAGTAATGAACAAACAGATTGTGGGACACGAGATGGCCGGTACCATGTGAAAATCCCGTACCATGGCCAATGATGGGGCTTTCAAATACATACCCCATATATTTTTGAAGCAACCAGACCCGATCTTCTGCCCTCAACTGGTCCGCATCCAGTTCTGAAATATTCGCTATAAAGTCGATTCGGCGCTGGGCATTCTGACTTTCAAACCAAGTCGTTTCCTGAAGCATCAAAAGCACATCAGAGGTCATTATTAGCATAAGACCAAGTAAAAACAGGCCACCAATGACATGAAAAACTTTAATCTCTCGATTTTTCCATTGTTTTAAGATGTACCAGGTAAAACAGATCATCCATAACAGCAGCCCGGATCTGGCCAAAGTACAAAACACGGCTGAGAAAGAAACAAACCAGCAGATCAAATCATAAAATCGAAGGCGTTGCCAATCGGCAATACCTATTGTCAACAGGACCAGCAGGATAGCGGATACTCCCGGATTGAGTGATAAACCTCCCGGACGCCCAACAGTAATCGAAAAGGTACCGGGACTAATAATGTCAAAAATCACACTCCCGACGAGACAACAAAAACCAATTCCAAGAATCTTTCTATGATGACGAACAACATCCGGTATCGTTCCCATCGAAATGGAAAAAAGCAAAACCAGAAACATAATAAACGGTTTCAGAAATTCGCCTCGACGGTCAAAATAGGCATCTGGATAAACAGCCCCTATCAGAACAACCAATGCTAATGCGCCAAACGAAAAAATGACTCTTCGATTTGCCGAATATATGTTGATTAACTCTCTTGAGCGATTCAGAAGAGCACTGCGGAACACGATATAGAGGAAAATAGGTAACAAACTTAGAAGAGAAATCACGTACATCGACAAAGGAATTAATCCGCTGATCTCCAAGTATCGGTCTGCTGCAGACAGAATTGTTACTGTTATGGGGATGGCATACACCAGGAATAAACGATCCCCTAACTGAAATTGTTTGATATTTTGCACGTTGTGCTCTCAATTCTTTACAACAATCATACTAATCCTGTACTCCAGGTATCCCCGCTTTGCTACGGTTGATTTGCAACGGCATCCTGTAATTCTACAGACTCTGATCTCATATTCCCTACTCGCTGCGAATCTGAAATGTGCTCTCGTGCTCCTTCTTCAAGAAGTTCGCTCGCCTGCACGGCGGCAAGTCGATCGATGTATGCTAACTCGGCTTCCGTACCATCACGGAAAAGGATGATGTGCTGGACACAAACAAAGAAAAAAAGGCTGGAAACACTCACCATAAAAAACGGAAACAGAAGAGATGGCCACACATAAAGCAAGACTGCCATACAACAAACCGTAGGCTCTGACTTAAACATCTTTAAAGGTTTCATCCATAACTCACGCCGAATAAGACGACGCGGTTCCGGCAAAGATCGAAGTTGCCACGACTCACCTTTCATAATGAGATACTGTGAATAAAGTCGATAAGGGTACACTTGCGCATCTTGCAAATAATTTGCCAGAAATCCCGATATCATAGCTGCACAAAGACCATAAACATCCGATGTTAATAAATAGTAGTGAATCCCCATCGCCGTGAAGAACACAAACATCGTCAGGCGATGATAGGCATGATCAACAATCATTCCTCGTGGCCCCACCTGCCCTCTCAATCTCGCTAGATCACCATCGACCTTATCCATTAAAAAGGCCAGATAATAACAGACAAATCCGACTATATTAATCGTACCGTTCACAGGAACCAGCAACGCTGACCCAACAATCCCCAAAACCAACATCATCGCTGAAACAAAGTTCGGAGAAACCGGCATTCGAAACAGCAACCACGTTAAGGGAAGCGATAACCTTCGATGTACATAATGCCAGGCGGGTTGAGAGCGTTTCTCACGATGACATCGATCTGCAATCTGCTTAAGTGTCATCGCCTCCTGTAATTTTGCAGTCCCGGAACGCTCCCCACTTTCATCATTAATTCGATCTTCTTTTTTGATCAACGGTGTGGGTTTCCAAATAGGACTCGTAAGGGAGTCGTAGATAGATACCAGACGGTTAACCACTTTACTTTCATCAAAATTATCACGTACCCAGGCCGCAGATTCTCTACCCAATTGTCGACGCAAAGTATTTTCTTCAATTAAACGCTGCAATACATCTGCTAGAATCCGGACATCATTAAGTGGTACCAGCATCCCCGTCTTTCCATCGATCACGGTTTCACGGTTGCCTTTTACATCTGTCGCAACTACTGGAATCCCAGCAGCCATGGGTTCGAGAAGGCCTCGGGGAATCCCCTCTTTTAACGATGTCAGTATCGACACAGATGCCTGGGCAACCAAAGGTCTCACGTCATTCACATACCCCATGAAATGGGCACGACTTCCCAGGCCAAGCTGGTCTGCAAGCTGTTTGCAATAATCCAGTCGTGGACCTCCACCAGCAAACCACAACTGAAACGACACACCTCGTTTCATCAATATATGCGCTGCACGAATCAACATGTCTTGATTCTTGACAGGCTCAAACCTGGCAATCATCAGAAGAACGGGAACCTCTTCTATCGGGGCAAGTTGAAGAGATGCATATTGTTGCCAATGAATGCCGTTTCCTACTTTCAGATTTGCTCGACTTGCCCGAATACCATGACGTGCGGCCTCCTCTAAGTCCTCCTGATTCTGAAACAGAAGCACATCCGTATAACGGGCCAGAAATCGTTCTGCATGAATGAAAACACGTCTGCCCAGTGCTGACATAAACTCGTGAAAATGAAACCCGTGAACGGTGTGAACCACATAGGGAACACCTGCTTGTCTCGCTGCCAAACGTGCACAGGCTCCAGCAGTTGACCCATGACTGTGTACAATCGTAGGCTGTCTCTTTTCGAATAACGCTGCCAACTCCTGAACACTGGCCATCATCTTTTTCGGAGACAATTCACGTGCGATAGGTATGGTGTCTACATCTATTCCACGCTGCCGAAATCCCTCAACACACGGTCCTTCCGTACATACGATACTATTCTGATATCGTCCTTCGCCATTTATCAACTCCGCTCGATGCATGTGGAGTTCCTTGGCAGCCCGATCGACGTTATACACGTCCATGACGCGTATCGGCGTACGATTAGCCTGCAAAGCAATCCTGGATTCGTTACTATACGAATCGTCAGAAGGTTCGACCAATGAGAATATCTTGCGCATGAGACGTTAAATCCTCTACTGAATCCAGAGCGAAACACCATAAGCGGTAACGCGCATCTGGAGGGCTCCCATCTACCACAAAAACCAGACCCTCGTAGGACGAAATGCCACGCGGGTCACGAATATAACTTCCAAGACTCCACATATTTAAAACATCACCGGTTAACGGATTAATTTGAATAATCGTTCCGGTTTCAGATCCCTGATTGTCTGAAGTAGTAAGCAACAACGCGCTACCGTCAAAGCTCAATCCGGCCATATGCCCTCCGTGTCCCTCTGGGTCCAGGCGAATCGGAAACCCGTCACGAACCACTTGGGTATCATGATCGACTGCGGTCAATCGATGCTGACCAATCACGTACATGGTGTCATGAATGATCTCAAGATCTTCCGGAGATCGATGCCACAATACGGTGGAAATGCTGTCTCTTATCTGCAATGCCTCATTATGCAAAGACATTGATACAATTTTTTGTGCATCGTCGTCCGATACGAATATCTGTGTTCCTGATACACCGTGTTCCAGGGTCACCCCTTCCGGATGTCGAAACTGACCTGTCGGAAAAAGTTCTTTCATGGGATATCGTTGAACGATCTCATTCTTACGCAGGTTAATCCACAGCAACGATTCGGCACGATCATCTGTAATCCACCCCAAAAGTCCACGTGGGTGCTTTTCAACAACAATCCCTTCTGCATCTCTTAAACCGTTAATCGCAAACAATCCCAAAGGGATCGGATACTGCATATGTACAAATTGTTCTTCCTTATCGTCACCACGATGTAACACCACTTTAACCGGCTCGGATAATTCCGTACTTTCCAACCCCAAACTTCTTACATTTTCACTGAACTTTTCATCCAGAGAGGCATCGATCCAATTGGCACCACCCCACAAACTGGCTCGGACTGGACGATCATCCAGAACTTGATCACTCTTTTCAATCACCGCAAGGGCACGACCCTGATTAGCCTCCATACGATTATTTGAAATAACCAAGACATTTCGGTTGGCATCAGAAGGCGCGTTAAAAATACGTATCGCATCCTTCTCATGTTCATGAAATCGGTTTTCAATGACAAACGCATAAGTCCGGCGGTCTAAATACACTTCCAGACCGTTGCCCGAGTTATCTTCAAATGTATTTTTCGATACCACTGTCTGGACGTTACCGACAATCTGTACTGCGTTTTCACGATGACCGGAAAAAGAACTTTCGACGATCATCACCTGACCATTTCCTACACGGACACCGGTACCATTGTCTGTAAAACTACAGTCCTTTATGACCAGTCTTGAATCACTCTCATCTGTTACCACAACCGCCTCACGATCACAGTGAAGCAACGCAACATTCTGGAGGGTCAAGCTTGCCTTAGGACCACTTAAACGCAGTCCGACGGCTCCACCCTGGATGCTTAACGATTTAATATCGACTCTTGAACGTACCTCCAGCGCCCCTTTTTGTGTCTCGATAACCGTTCCGGGACCGCTTCCCCGAATGCTCAGTCTCTTATCCAAGTGAAGGTCGCCTTCAAAGTGACCTTCACCAAGAACCAGCACGTCACCATCTTCCGCACGAGATACCGCTTCGGCCAATGAACCGGGTTCGCCGGAAACATGGTACGTCTCATTACGTTCCCGTTTCAAACCTAGTCGAACGACTGGGGAGGAACCCTGAGCCATCCAGTTGTTCCACCAGCTACCGGTAAGAACTACTCCGAAACACGTCAAGGCAACCACTGTCCAAATGCGCGCAGGCGTAAGCCGGTTCACGATAGTCCGTGATCCTAGCTCTTGAATAAACGATTGTTTTATTGAACGACTTGTCTTCATCACATTCAAACCTCAGTCACTGCCTCTCTTACCGGAACGAACATTCCGAAACATTTCATCAAAGCTTCTAGTTGTGCATGGTTGCCAAGGGCTCCATATGACAGACCCGACGAGTTATCCGTTCGGATTCAAGTACCTGCAACGCCTGATCTACGATCTCTTTGCAAGGACGCTTTGGTCGATGCACAATACGCTTGAGGGTCCCGTGTTGATCTCTTTTCATGTAGTAAATGAGGGCTTTCTCGAACCCCGTTGAACGATGACTGGCGTGCGTTGATTGATCAATCAACGCACCGAATCCGTGATCATAGCTCCTCAACAGGCGACTCCCTCCATCCATACCAACGCCCAGACAACTTGGCACATCATAACTTCCCGCTATGACAGTAGGCTGACCTTCATAAGCACGAGCAGCATTGTGCCGGGCAATAACCACGGGATCCTGTGTTACTGTTTCACGAGTAATATGATTATGGGAAACACACCACAACAACTCGGGCTCGGGCCTGGACATTGACCGTTCTTTAGCCGAATGATCCATGGCATCCAACAACGCCCTGTGGGATGCGACCTGGTAGGCAAAACCACAGTTGGTCCCAAAATGGATAGCACAGGCAAGCTCATTTCCAATGGCGGAATCGAGACAAAACCCCTGAAAACGCTGAGGGTTCACAAATGCTTGCCAGCGTTCTGCACGCTTCGCATCGGAACGTCGTCCCAGATGCCAGGGCATCTTCCATCCAGCACGTAGGATACGACGCAAAGAGGATTGTTTTTGACGTTTCGAATAGAGATGAAGAAGATTCCCAGTAAACGGCCCAGGCCCCAGATGCGACATAATCACTACTTGACCAGGAAATATTTGCCACTGCTTTGCTAATTCAGGATCAACAATGTCTGATACATACTGAACTTCTACAAAGTGATTTCCCCGGTAATTCAAACCAAACTCAGACCGAAAAACTCGGCATGTTCGCATAAGCCATGGGACAATACGATGTAGATCACGTGAAGAAACATGATGAAAGGCGGACTGTCCCTGGTTTTCAATCGAATCTAACCAATGATCCGGCATCCCGTAACGACGCACCGCTGCTGCCGCCCCTTCAAAAAGAAAACTGGCAAGATCTTCAACACTGGGACTGTAAGGTGTCATCGCGCCCCGATGGGGTGCAGCACATCGATTTAATTGCCGAAAAAACACTTCCATCCATTGTGGCTCTAATTCATCTTTGTGCCACTGCGTACGAATGACACTCATGCAATCGTTCAATGCCACAGAGGTCGCATCAGGCACCACATAACTCCCGGATTCCACAGCAATACTCGATGGTGTCTCCATACGAGGTTTCCAGTGGACATCCGGCAACACCGCAATTCGGTTTACGTAATCCCTATTGCCCAGCTCTCGCAATCGGTTCTCTGTAGCTAATCGCAAACCCTGATTCACGTCACCGGCGCCAAGAACACACAATACTTCAAGGTTTTCAGGAAAAGACCGATAACCGGACGTTTGCGATGAGGCAGAAGAGGCCTTTTCTTCCAGCACCATCTCTGTATTTGATTGCAATCCTGGTTTCGCGCCATGTATGCGATCTTCACTGGCAGAAGGCCCTTTTACAGTGGACTGGACCACATTGGAAATCGCCACATCGTTACTGCTATCCGTTCTTGTAAAGGCAGTCTTCATCATAAAACCCCCGTTTTCACAAGGGATTTCGATGACTTTGACTTACGTTCTTCAATCTGGCTAAAGATCATCAGAGATACAATCATACCAAGCACAATCCACAGCGCTCGTTCTCTCCAAATCCGGTTGTATATTTCCGATACAGAAATGGCGAACAAAAACGCTGCAAGATACCCTGATAACTCACGGATCCGAGATGAACCCTGTTTCCACAGTGAAACAATATATTTTCCGACAATGCTATGGATCCACATGACAATGGCAAAACCCAACAGCCCCGTTTCTGCCAGAATCGCAAGGTAACCGGAATGCTGCTCATGAGTAGTAAGATTCTCAAACTCACCGAAGCGACTTTCTTTAAATCCACCAAACCCAATGCCCAGAACAGGGAACTCTCTGATTACCTCAAATGCATGTTGAAAATGATCAATAGTAGTTTCCACTTTTGCCTGATTATTTCCAATAAGAGGAGCGACTCGTCTGGTCATGAACTGTGATAACTCGGGTGGGCCCCAATAAAAGATAGCCACAGAAAAAAGCACAAACGGAAGCAGCACCTTACACATGATGTGGATACGTGATCGAACCAGTACTACCAGTACTAGAGACCCGAGCAACAAGGCAACAAAGGCACTTCTCCTGGAGGCCATCACAATAAACATGGCTGCAAGAACACCAAATAGACAACTGAGTGCATGTTGACGAGATGTGCCTTTTAGCCACATTCCGCCAGCCAGTAAAACGAAGAAAGAACTCAAGCTGTAATGGGCCAATTGGGCACTGGTCCGGAAGGGTCCTCTTAACAGATACGGACGCGATCCCGGATACAACAACTCCCAACCACTAACAATCGCAAGAACATCATGAAGACATAAAAGACTTAGCAATCCAAATGCAAACATCCACACAACAAAAATGGGGCGAACGGTCCCCCATCGTTGCACAGCTTCAGCCACCACAATACCGACACTCAACAAATACGCCTGAATCACCCATGCTGAAATCATACGCGAGGATACCAGCAAACTCGGATTAGCTAGCCAAGAGAAAAGAGCCACCAGCAAAAAGCATCCGGTGGCATACCAGATAGCGTGGGCGGTCATTTTTTTCCAGTTTCGCCCCGTCATACTCCATTTTCTACCTAAACGGGGCACGGCTCTATTTCGAGATGAAACTTTTTTGAGACGCAAATACTGCTGCTTGACCGAAGATCGACCCCGCTTACCCGAAACGCTTTTCTTTGCAATAAAACTCGTACTTTTCCCAAAGATACCGTTCACTACCCATCGAACCACTACTAGAAAAACAGCCACTCCCAGAAGAAAATCAGATATCGCCAGACGACCGATCAACAGTGAACTGGGGGCTTGATCATAGCTGCCGGGAATCGGGCGCAAAAAAGGTAATACCGAAATTCCAGCTAGCAAAAATCCGTCACTCAGACGTAAATTCGGAACACCTTTCAAGCCGGGGACACCACTTAAATATGCACCGCGCAGAGGTTGCCCCTCTCCTCGGATATGCGATGCGAAATCCATCATAGTATAAGACCCCTGAAAATTACTCTGCTGGCAAATCAATCACCCGTAGACAGCGTGCTCAAATCCGTCTTAATACAGGATCTAAAACCAGTACGTCATCTCAGCTCTACATGCGATTCAATGTCAGAGCTGGAAACGTTGGTAGCCAGTCCATTGCCAGATACGCGGGGTTCACCAAATAGGACCGTCGATTGATCTATTCCGCTTTCTGCTCCTGCTTCCTTTGCAGTGTCCACATCGCTACATAAGCGTTCTCTCTGTTTTGACAGGTATCCAAAGCGGCTGCCAAATATCCGCGGGAATGTCGCTATCATCAATTTCACATCAAGCCACAATCCGGATTTGCGAATGTAAAGCAGATCATAACGCAATTTTCGTCGGACGTCCCTAATCGTCCGATCTGATTCCTGACGGATTTGCGCAAGCCCTGTAACACCAGGCTTGACTTGGACACGTAAATGGAATAGTGGAATCTGCTGCTGCAAGCTCTCAAATAGTTCTGGACGTTCCGGGCGAGGTCCAACAAAACTCATCTCTCCCCTCAGGACGTTGATCAGCTGAGGCAGTTCGTCAAGGTGCGAACGGCGTAACCACCGCCCCAAGCCGGTCACCCGAGGATCGTTCCGTTCGGCCCATACCGGTCCTGTCTGCTTTTCACAGTCATTGTGCATGGTTCGAATTTTATATATTCGAAATGGATGTCCGTCTTTACCCACACGTAACTGGGAGTAAATAGCCGGACCACGCGAACTCAAACGCACAAGAATCATCAGGAAAAACAGCAGAGGAGCTGTCAAAACAAGTAGCGTACATGCAAAAGATCTATCAAACAATTCCTTCATTACCCAGTAAGCCGATCGTAACGGACCGGTCCTCAAATCACTTGTTGGGCAGGATGAAGATGAATCTACATTGTCATCAGATTTTGAAACAAAAGGGTGCATACAGACCGACATCAGGTTGTCCTCGTCTTGGTTGTACGATAACTGCATCATTCAATTAAGACTTATTAAAAACCCGCTCTTCGGCCTCCTTGCCATTATAATCTCGTATCCTCACGATGTACTTATTACTCACACTGTTCCATTCTCTTTGAGCGAACCATATCCTTCTTCGCTGTAGTTCTGGTAATAGTAATCATAACCATAGCGACTAGATGGAATCACTCTATTAACCACGGTGCCGACAATCTGCGCCCCCACCGACTGCAGCGTTTCTGCAGCGCGTCGCGCTGATGCAACTGTGGTTTTTCCAATCATCACAACCATTAATACATGATCCACACAGCGAGCCATAATAGCAGCATCACTGAGGACCAAGGTGGGAGGAGTGTCGACAATCACAACGTCATATTTATCACGCATCTGCTCGAGGGTTTGACCGAACAACGGACTGGAAACAAGTTCCACTGTATTTTTCACGCCACGTCCGCGGGTAATGATATCCAGTTCCACTTCTGATGCACGTTGAATCACTGTGTTTACATCCGCTTCTCCCTCGAGGATCTCGGTTAAACCCTGATGATTAGAAACATCAAAGATCTTATTGATCTCGCCTTGATGTAAATCGGCATCGATAAGCAGAATACGTTTTCCCAGCTGGGCATAGCTGGTAGCCAGGTTCGCGCTGACAGTTGTCTTTCCATCGCTCTCCTGAGGACTGGTAATCTGCAATATCTGACATCCTTCCTGTGGGAAATTGGCAACCAGTAGCGTTCGCAAACTACGATACGATTCAGCATAAGCCGTCCAGGACGACCCCAGTACCATGCGGGCACTGTGCATCAGACGGGATGCCGTACCACGTGGAAAGGAAAGCGGTGGAACACGTCCCAACACCTGTAAACTAAGAAGCGATTTAACTTCATCCGGAAGACGAAACCGATGATCCATCGTCTCAACTAAGGAAACCAGACCAGTGCCACCTAACAGTCCAACTACCAAAGCAACCCCATAAACCAGTGAAGGACGAGGCCAGACGGGACTGACGGTAGTAGTTGCTTCTTTCAGAACCTTGACACTTACACCACCCTGGCCCTCTGCGAGGGCACGCTCGGTTAACTGCGTATCTTTTAGCTGGCTCAAAACAACATCATAAAAGGACTGTTTGCGTTCTAGTTCTTTTGTCAAATGCGCCTGTTGACTTAAATGCAGACTAATTTGTTTCATCACCGCCTGCTCTGAATCAAACAATTCAGTCAGTCGTTCTTCTTTTCGTTTTTCCGCATTAAGTGCCTGCTCCAGTGCGATTCGAGTCTGCTCCGAGGCAAGAAGTTCGGCCCCCGTCTCTTCCTGTTGTCGGGATTTCTCAGACTGAATAATACGTTCTTTCATCTGTGCTCGAAGATCCTCGAGCATTTCTATTTCCTTTTCCACTGCCTGCATACTCGGATGCTTGGCCCCATAATTAAGCCCCAGTTTCTCTCGACGAGTACGGGCATTGACAAGACTGTTGTCGACACGAATCAGTCCGTCCTGCTGCACCTGTTCGATACGTAACTTACCCATCAAGGTCGTGCGCAATCCCAATGAACTTGCTTCCAGAGGAGCGACTGAAGCCAGTAATTGTCCCTGATCAGGTGATAAAGACCGTGCTTCCAGTTGTGTTTCCAGTTCAATGCGTTTGAGCCTCGCTGTCGTCAATCCTTCTCCGATTTTCAACAATTGCGCTTGATGTATTCTCGTAGCCTCTTCGCCATACCCCGCAAAAAGATTCTGACCAGAATCTCGATTGGAATCATAATCTTCTCGTAATTGATCAATTTCCTCACGAAGCTCTTTCTCACGGCTTGCCAGTAAACCAACGATATTTGAAGTACGTCCCTTTTCCTGATCTGAAACAAAGAACATATACTGTTTGATGATTTTTTCAACAATCTGCTGTGCCTCATCGGAAACACCCCGACGACACGCTATCCGCAATACATCGGTGTCGCGCAGCGAGGTCACGGAAAGAGAATCACGAATGACATTGAACAGGTCGGATTCATCCAATGTCCGGTCTACGGCCTGAGATTGAACGAGCTCATTCACCACTTGTCGCAAAACAGCTGTGCGAATGATTTGCGCTTGTGTTGCTATAAAATTCTCATCGTTTCGCTTGTTTGTTGCCTTCAGATCCGATCCCATGGGTTGCTGATACTCCTGCACCAGCAGTTCGGCGCTCACTTCGTAAATTGAGTCAGCCTGAAAAATATAGATCCCGGCACAACTAAGACAGGCAGCCAGAGCACCAATTAAATACCACTTACGCTGCCATAAAATGTAGGGAATGCCCAGCTCGCCAAATGAACCCGTAGTGGGGATAGGTGGCTCCGACGAAAATTGCGGTGTGAGTTCAGTCTTTGCCAAGATGCAGTCTCCTCATGGGTGACGAATTCAATGAATTTCATATGACAGAGCAATTAGAACCCTTACAAACGGCATTTTCTTCCTACTTTTTTCGTTCCGCCACTGCCAGACAGGACGATTCTCGATATCTCGTAAATACAACTCCGTTTCTCAGGTTCTATAAGAGAAAAAACAGATATCTGAAATCTGATTCTTCTCACCGCTCTTGTTCATCTTGTATGCCAAAGACAATAGAACCCTGGAGCGATTACCTGATTTCGAAAGCAAACTCAGAAATAACCTCCACTTATAGTGAATTAAGTAAAAAAAAGGGCAGCGCCCGCTTGCACCTTGGCTGATCGATTTATGCAACACCGTGTTGCATTTTGGAAACACCCACTCCTCCCTTCCTGTTGGAGGTTAGGTTCCCTTCGGTCGGCACAAGGCTTCAAGCAGGGGCTGCCCTTGAGTTAGTTAAAAGCTCCCTCTTCAGAAAAGAGGGAGCTCCCTGTCGTTATTGGTTAATTAACCTACGTTTTCGATTTCATCATCGGCTTCAACGTTGGTTGAGGTATCCGTTCCAGGTCCGCCGATTCCTTCGTCAAAACCGTCACCACCGTCGATGGTATCGTCACCATCACCGGATTCGATGTAATCGTCACCATCACCGGCGTCAATCAGGTCACTACCGTCACCGGAAAGAATCGTGTCGTTACCAGCTCCACCATAAATGGTGTCATTTCCAGACCCCATCTCGATGTAGTCGTCACCGTCACCACCGTAGACCGTGTGATTACCCTTCGAACTGATGGTATCGCCATCGTACGGGCTGGTTCCAGCACCGTGGATTCGGTCATTACCAGCTCCGCCGTCAACGACCTTGTCGTAGTTACCCCAGATTTCGATGATATCGTCGCCGCCATCACCATTCAGTGTGTCCGGTCCGGGACCACCGTCAAGTGTGTCGTTTCCATCACCACCGTTAATCAGGTCCTTGGCACCACCACCGAAGAGGTATTCAGCCGAGGATCCACCGTCCAGGGTGTCTTTTCCACCACCACCGAACGCGGAGAGTTCAACAATGGCTGCAGCCACCAGATCATCGGCAGACAAGCTGGCCAGATTGATGTGATCGTTACCAGCCATTCCTGAGAAGTACGCTCGTTCGACGTTGTAAACGTCTTCGGTCTCAAGAACAACACCATCCATCGATCGTTCCTGTACCAGATGGCCTACAACATCGTCTGTCGGATCATCGGGATCACCCGCATCTCCGGCAACCCATGAAGGAGTCAGCGTTTCCGAATTAGCCGTTCCCTTAACCTGGAAGAGATCCGTTCCGGCACCGCCGTCAATCGTATCATTTCCAGTGTCAACCGGGGCGTTCTTCAGGATGTCGTCACCAGGCCCACCTTTGAGCACGTCGTCACCCTTCTTACCCTGGATCAGGTCATTACCACCTTCTCCGTAGAGAACGTCGTCGTGACTACCACCATCAAGAACGTCGTCGCCGTCTCCACCATAGACCTTATCGTCACCAGGTCGTGCGCGAATAACGTCGTCGCCGCCGTCACCGTAGAGGGTATCATTCCCGTTGAAACCGAAAATGCTGTCATTGCCTTCGCCACCACGGGCAACTGCGGCGTTTTCAGCTCTAGGTATTCCAGCAATTCCGATTCTCAGAACATCGTTGCCAGCGCCACCATTCAGTTCATCGAGTCCACCTTTACCACTGATGATGTCATCACCTTCTCCACCGTTGAAGATCTCAGCTTCCTTCTTGCCAACGAGGTTATCGTTACCAGCACCACCATTGACCACGGTACCCGCGACTTGACCGGACTTGACGACATCGTCACCGTCGCCGCCATTGAGGGTCAGGCTGGTTGCACCTGCGGCATCCATTTTTGCCTGCGTCATGGCTGTGGCAAAGACACTATCATTACCGGATCCACCATCGAGTACGATGTTTTCAACCGCAGAAGCGGTACTGACTGTCACGACACCGTCAATAGTTGCTGTTCCAGAAAGGGTTCCGGCGGCAGCATCACCATCGAGTCGCAGCACGTCATCTCCGGCACCACCCGCGAAGGTCCAGGAGTCTGTACCGTCGCCACCATTGACAACATCGTTACCACTGCCAGTTGCGAGTGTGTTATCCACACCACTTCCGGTAATGTTGTCATCACCAGAGCCGGTCGAGATATTTTCGAAGTCACCGGTAAGCGTAACCGTATGCGAAACTTCAATCGCATTGCCATCTGCATCGGTTTCACCGGTGTCGTCAACTCGAGCTACCTGAGCTCCCAGGTCGCTGGTAAGGTTCAGAGTGATACCCGCAGTATCACTGGAGTAATCCAGATGATCGGTACCCAGACCAAAATCTGTAACCGAATCGGCACCACCGATTGACAGGACATAGTGGTCATTTCCGTCACCACCGTCGGCAGCATCACTTCCGGAGCCAACATTAATGCTGTCGTCACCACCTCCAGCACTGACGACATCATCGCCATCACCGGTGGTAATCACATCGGCGCCACTTCCGGTCGTTACATTGTCATTACCGGCACCGCCTGTAACCACATTGTTACCACCTCCAGCGTTGGCCGTATTATTTCCATCACCCAGATCAATCACATCATCGCTACCACCGGTCGAAACGTTGTCGTCTCCACCACCGGCAATTACCGTGGTTGATCCGGAGAAGGAGGATGCCGTAATCGTGTTGGCGTCATCCGAACCGGTCAAGTGGGCAAGTTCAATCGAATTCAGGGAATTACTGCCGTTAGCCGACAGATTGGAGTTCGAAAGGGTTGCGTTTCCAGAAAAGGTTGAAATGATCGTGTCAGTACCACCGTGTCCCTTAATAGCGTCGTTACCGGCACCACCTGAGAAGGTATTGTCCGCAGCGTTGCCGTCAAGGGTATCATTGGCGGATCCGCCATAGGCACCTTCAACGTTAGCTGATTGTCCGACTTCAAAGGGATATACGCCTCTACCCAGTGAGTTATTCCAGGCCATACGCGTGTTAAGCGCTGCACTCAGGTTGACACCCGTCCTCTGCGTCAGATTGCTGAAGTCGAGAATATCATGACCTTCGTCAGCCTTCTCATCAATGTAATCCTTTTCATTCGTTCCAGGTGCATCGTGGAAGACATAGCGATCGTCACCGGCTCCACCATGCATGGTATCGTTGTGACCGGCACCGGTCGTAGCAGGACTTGTACCGGCTACGATTACATCATTTCCGGCATTACCGTAAAGATTGTCATAACCTTCACCACCGTCGATCGAGTCGTTGCCTGATCCACCACGGATCACGTCGTTACCACCGTTACCGATCAGAGTTGCATTACCGGTGTAACCACTGGCATCAATCGTGTGACCGGCATCGCCGTCAACCAGACTGGCTGATTCAATCGGGGATCCGTCTGCTTCAACAATCAGCACGTCATTTCCAAGACCCGTAAGACTGGTATTGGTCAGCGTGAAGCTGGCGTTAGCATTCTCGGACAGGTGATCATTACCCGCTCCACCAGAGATACTGTCATCACCATCATCTCCGACTAGCGTGTCATCACCATCGCCACCACTGATGGTATCGTTACCGAACTGACCCAGGAGGTTGTCATTACCACCACCGCCGTTGAGCACATCGTTTCCGTCACTTCCTTCGAGGTGATCGTTTGCAGCCGTACCGGTCAGAACGTCATCGTAGAACGAACCGATAATCTGTTCGAAATCACCATAGACGATTCGAATCTGATTACCCGCTTCGTCAATTGTCTGGTAACCACTCCCACCCAAATCAAGCGTTACACCGGATTCAGATTCTGACAGGTCGATCCGGTCAGCTGCGTCACCTGATCCTGTTTCTGAATAGATCGTATCCATGATCTTGTCACTTGAAGTGACTTCATTTCCATCCTCATCAAAACCACCGGGTGTCAGGTAGTAAGTATCGTTGCCATCACCACCCTTGAGGTAATCGTCACCGCCTCCATCACGCATGATGTCGTCACCGGCTTCACCCTGAATGGTGTCATTGCCATCTTCCCCGAGTAGTTCGTCGTTACCAGCACCGCCGGACACCTTATCATTACCGGCACCGCCTTCGACACTGTCATTTCCATCGCCACCGTCGAGGGTGTCTGCACCTTCATAACCGTAGAGGGTATCGTTGCCGGCACCACCGTAGGCGACGTCGTCGCCATCGTCACCGGACACTTCATCGTCGCCTTCGTTACCCAGTACCTGGTCATTGTCATAACCACCGTAAACTGAGTCGTTGCCGACACCACCGGCTACATAATCATCTCCGTCACCACCATCGATGGCATCATCACCTTCACCACCATCAATGTTGTCGGCTCCGCCTGACCCGTTCAGCATGTCGTCGCCAGCACCACCGACGATGACGTCATCGCCATCTTCGCCATCGATCTCATCCATGCCGGATCCGCCGGTGATCGTGTCATTACCGTCACCACCGTAGACCGTCACCGAACCGGAGAACGCGTTGTGAACAACTTCAATCGAATTGCCGTCTGCATCGGTCTGGCCTTCGTTATCGATCCAACCACTGGCATCAATATTGTTGTTACCACTGCCTGCTGTCAGCACGGCATATTCAATACTGGCGAGATTCTGTGTACCCGCAGATGTCACCAGTGCATCTTCTGCAAGCTTGTAATCCTGGTCACCTTCTTCCACTACACTGTCAAAATCTTCACCACCGTCCAGTGCGTTGGTTCCAGATCCACCTTCCAGGCTGTCGTCGCCCATCCCACCGTTAAGGGCATCGTCACCATCATTTCCAAACAACTGGTCGAATCCATCTCCACCATTGAGCGTATCGTTACCAGCGTCACCGGTAATTTCATCATCACCAAAACCACCATCGATGACATCATTACCATCACCACCACTGATGATATCAAGGCCATCACCACCGGCCAGTATGTCATCTCCTGCTCCTCCGGAGACTTCGTCATCGCCGTAACCACCATCCAGGTTATCTGCGCCATCGCCACCTTCGATCACATCAATGCCGTCACCACCATGCAGGGTGTCGTTACCAGCACCACCGGTGATCTGATCATCGCCAGCACCACCATTGACATTGGCACCTGCGCTGCCAGCTGTAATCGTGTCGGCCGATGAGCTACCGACTACGTTTTCAATATTTGCGGCCTCGCCGGCACCCGTTGAGACATCAACGTTTGCGTAGCTGGCGATCGAGTCGGATCCCAAATCAACTGTCACACCTGAAGTCAAGCCGGCAAAAGAAATGGTATCGCTACCTTCGTCAGCGGCTTCAGAAATCGTCTCACTTTGAGCGTCTGCTGAATCAGCATAGACATAGGTGTCATTTCCACTACCTCCGGAACTGACGTCATCACCCAGCCCACCATCGAGGTTGTCGTCACCATCACCACCGTTAAGTTGGTCATTGCCGTCGCCACCGGTCAGTGCGTCTGCGCCTCCGTTTCCGGATACGTTATCATCACCAACACCACCGTCGACTACATCGTCACCGTCACCACCGGACACTGCATCATTGCCTTCGCCGCCGGATACATTATCGTTGCCAGCGCCACCATCGGCGTTGTCGTCGCCCGCTTCACCGATTATGACATCATTGCCGTCACCACCGTTGAGCACATCGATACCGTCTCCACCACGGATATCGTCGTCTCCACCACCACCATCAATGGTATCGTTGCCAGCTGATCCCTTGATCAACTCGGCTGTTCCACCACCAGTGATATTATCTTTACCCGCTCCACCAGCCAGCGTAATGCTACGGCCAGCACCTACCAAAATCGCATTTCCGTCAGCATCAGTAGCATTACTGTCATTGATGGTGATCACGTCGTTACCACCGCCACCACTGACAATGATATCGCCGAAATCAGACAGGCTTTCTTCAGCCAGAATGTTTCCATTCTCAAGTACTTCAATTTTCGAGGTATCGTCTGCCTTGATACGGAGTTCCAGATTGTCGCCATCTGAATCACCGGTTACCCACAACTGGGTAGCGGTTACGTTATCATTGGCGTCGAGGATATCGTGCAAAACGACAGTCGATAGAAGAATACGATCTTCCAGAAGTTCCAGTCTCAAAGGCAGGTTATTCTGACCTTCTTGATTCTGCTGTTTTCCGGACTTGCGATTACGACGGCGGAACATAGCGCCCATGGAGACTCTCCCTTACTTGGATGTGGAACTCATACTGGTGAGTGTGTGTGAAAACCTCAAAATTCAAAAAATAAAATCCGTAAAACCCTACAGAACCATCCATACTAGCTAGCCATACTAAACTTGAATTCTTTTCATAACAAAGTAAAAACCCGTATTTTATTAATTTTTTCTATTTTTTCCCTTCTTCCAATTCCTTTAATTTGGATTATGCAACTTATGGCACCCAGACCTCCTGTTCGGCACAACATTGGTATTCGTTCGTTACTGTGCATTACATCTAAAATACGCGTCTAACCAATAAAACGCGCAAGTCGTAAGAAAGTTCCGCACATTTTTAAAAACTTTTTGTTTTATAGTGATTCGTTGCATTGTATTGACTGCATAATCTGGTCAATACATGGGTTTCTGCGACACCTATCACCATACATGCGAAGCAGATTATTAAAACGATTTGAGCCGTAGGCAGCCGAAGTTCCGAATCGCAGCATGATTTCAGGACAACTACTGGTTTCGATATGCCCTTGTTGCCATTTATTGCTTCAGCATCAGCTCTGTAATGGCATGCAAATCGATTTTCAAGGCAAAAAGGTCCTCATCCGGACCTGTATCCCATTTCCAGACAACGCCCTGGACCACTGCGTAGTACAGGACTTTGCTGTTCTGATGTCCGACGGCTATAGGGGCCTTTGTATCGAGTTATCTCTTCATAACAATGATCTGGATTATATCGATTATGCCACTCAAGAGGTGTGATCGCCGGACGAGAAGAAGTTACGATCTAAAAAAGAGACCTCAGACACCTATTTACGGCCCATCACAAGGGCTGCAATAGGACGGTTGTAACCCTACATTTTCACAACTTTGGTAGCGAACGTTTCCCGGTCCCCTTGATTATCGTCTACCCCCGAAGGGAACCCTCACATCGGCTACCTTCGCAAAGAACGATGTGAGGCAAGCGGATCTGATTAGGGCTTCAGGTTGTATGTAACATGAATCGTTGCGCTGAACTGTTGTTCGCCCGATGCGATCGGTATCGACGCATCTGCACTAAATGTCCGCATACGCAGCGTGCTTTCCTGTCCGCGAACAGGCCCCCGTATCGGCTCACTCATCGACACCATCCTCCCCAATTTCAGATCAGCTGATTCGGCATAGAGTGCCGCCTTTCGACGCGCATCAGCAATGGCTCTTCGACGCGCTTCATCCACTCGTTTTTCTGAATCACTAACACCAAAGGATACGCTCGTAATCTGATTAGCACCTGATTTCACTGCCTGATCCATAACTTTACCCAATAGAGGAAGCTTGCGAACCGTAATCTTTAGGGTATGTGTCATTTGATACCCAATTATTTGCGGATCCTCTTCACGGGGATTGCGTTGTCGTCGGTATCTTGGAGTAAGATTGAGTCGAACACTCTGCATATCTCGTTCGTTAACACCCAGTTTCTTAAGCGCGCTCATTAACTGCTGCATCAAGAGGCTGTTCCGCTCAACGGTACTGGAGGCTTCCACCGCCTGGGTTATCACCCCCAGAGTTACATGCGCCAAATCCGGACGCACTTTCACCGTGCCTAGGCCAGCTACCTGCAGCAGAGTGTCTTCCTTATTGTCTGCAAGCAGTACAGACGGACTACACATGACGACGAACCAAATATGCATTCTTCTCATCTTTGTCGAGCTCCCTGTCTTTTGGAAATTGCGGTCATTCACATTTCGATTCAAGCCAGACTTCTAATTTAGGATCTCATTACCCTTGCTGGATCAGAAAATAGCAAACTGCCCTCATCACCTCACTTTCTTCTGCATACGTGTGAACATCGCACAACGTTCACAACTCTTTCAAAACAAGGTGCGATTCGGAGCACAAGCCCCTTCCCGAGATTTGAGATAACCGATCAAACCTGTAGCTAGCGATAACAGGATCCTGCTCTATCCAGGGTAGCCTGTACAGTGGGATGGGGCCCTAGCGCGCAATCTGACCAAGGATCTTTCTGGTCACAAATGAATGACCGATGTGTGCAATCGTGGAGGCTTGATTTTATCAAGCACAACCTTTACCCAATGGCCATGTCCGGTTCTTCTCGTGTGATGAACTCCAGCAGGGCCGGTTTGCCCTCCCGTGTTTGCTGGATTCCCCGCTGAATCGCGGCTGCCACCTCAGAAGGCTGCTCGATACGTTCTGCATAAGCTCCCAACCCTCTTGCAACCTCACTGTAGTTGCCACTGAGAAACTTCGTTCCATATTTTTCACAGGCTTCCGGTATATTTTTCTCATAGTTGCCCATCGCGGAATTGTTCAATAGCATCGTCAGAATCGGAATCTCTTCACGCACAGCAGTCTCCACATCCATTCCCACCATGCCAAAGGCAGCATCACCCAGAAAATTCACAACCAGTTTTTCCGGGGCTGCACGTTTCGCTCCCATGGCAAGACCGAGTGAAAAACCCAACTGTGTCGAGTGACCCCATCCCAGATACCCACGTGGTGTCACGCTTTCATAAAGCGGAACAATCTGGTCACGGGGATTACCAGAGTCATGGGTGACAATGGTTTCAGCGGCGTCAGTAGCACGAACAAATTCACCAATCACTCGGTAGGGATTAATAGGAGTCTCTTCGGAATTTAACTTCAGAGTCCAGCGCGATTTCCATGGTTCTCGGATAGACGCCACATGGGCTTCGACCTCAGCCCGTTGATCACGCTTCGCTCCACCGAGATGCGCCTCTGCCTCTTCCAGCATTTGCTGAAGAACCAGTTTAGCGTCTCCCTGAACGGGAACATCTGCATACACATCTTTGTGTAGATCAGAGGCATCGACCGTTACATGGATTATCTGTTTTCCCGAGGGGATATCAGGTGCAAAAATGGTGTCTGTAAGACTCGCCCCAACAGCCAGAATCAAATCACAACGCCCCAGGTAATCACGAACCATATCCGTCGTACTATAAGATCCGGTCCCCAGCGACAAAGGGTGGGTTTCATTGAAAGCACTTTTTCCCAACAGGGTCGTCATGACCGGCGCACCGATCAATTCGGCCAAAGCAGTTAACTCGTCACTTGCCTTTGCGTAAAGCACACCTTGCCCTGCCCATAGCATGGGCCGTTTTGCCTCAAGCAACAATTTCACTGCACTCGACACTGCTTCCGGGTCAGCGGATGTTCGAATTCGAGACACCGGCTGATAACTCAATGACTCGGCAAGCTCTTCTTTTGCAACATCAACCGGAATTTCCAACATAACAGGACGTGGCCTGCCTGATTTCAATAGCGTGAATGCCCGTCGCATCCGCTGGGACAGCGCATTGGTCGAGGGTATACGATCTGACCACTTCGTAACTCTCTGGTAATTTTCAACGGCGTCAAAAGTAGGAGACACTCCCACAAAGTCACGCCCGGGATGACCGGGCAGAAACAACAAAGGACTGGAATCCGTATAGGCGTGAGCCATACCAGCAAAGGCATTTTCTGCACCTGCACTTTGCTGCACAGTCACAACACCAATTCGATCGCCAAAGCTG
Source organism: uncultured Planctomycetia bacterium (assembly GCA_963996245.1). Lineage (GTDB taxonomy): Bacteria > Planctomycetota > Planctomycetia > CAXEIY01 > CAXEIY01 > CAXEIY01. The sequence continues at coordinate 26,947 of CAXEIY010000290.1, forward strand.
GTCCTTGAAAATCCATCTGCCATATTTTCGGCCACGCGTTCCTGGCGTGCGACAATTGGACGTATCCCAGAAGCCGCCAATGAATCGAGAATAGGCGTGAAAGGAAAACAATACACTTCTTCAACGCCTTCACGTTTGAGAATTTCCGCAACGGCTTCACTTCCGTTCACCATTAATCTCCTCTCTTGACACATGAACAGCGATCCCGTTGTTCACCCGCGTAAACGAAGGAATCGAATTTTCTCACGCTCGTAAAATTTATCACACACGATTAACGAATCCGTTCCTGATTGTATTCGGAGTTACCGCTCAGCTAGATGAAGCTTCGGTCCGCTGGGCACCCGTTATTTTGGAAACCACAAATAAAGTAGCAAACCCAAGTGGGATGGTCACAATTCCCGGCTGACTGAAGGGAACCACTCCCCAATCTGAAGGCAAACCATAAACTTTAGCGAACGTATCTCCACTAAGCAGTATCCACGCAAGGGATGAGGTCATACCAACTACGACCGCCGCAATCACTCCCTGGCGTGTTACACCTTTCCAGAAGAGCAACAAAATCAGAGAGGGAAGATTCGCAGAAGCCGCCACACTGAAAGCCCATCCAACCAGATAACTGACATTCATCTCGGCAAACAGAATACCCAGAACGATCGCAATTCCGCCCACGACAACCGATGCCAATTTTGCAACCCGAACCTGTTGCGTATCGGACATGCTGATTCCCATCCAGTGCGTACACAGGTCATATGTCACGGCACCACTGGAAGCAAGAATGAGCCCACTTACCGTACCCAGTACCGTCGTAAACGCGATCGCAGAAATGATCGCGAAAAGCCACTGATGCATGCTTTGAGCAAGTAACGGAGCCGCCATATTGGTGTTGGTTACATCCAGCGCACCACTGGTCATGGCTCCAAGTCCCAGATACAGCGTGAGGATATAAAAGAAACCAATGCTCGCTATTCCAACAATCGTACTCTTGCGTGCACTGGCCTCATCGGGCACCGTGTAGTAACGAATGAGAATATGGGGAAGAGATGCAGTACCACAGAACAGCGCCAGCATTAGGGATAGGAAGTTTAACTTGTCGACCCACTGGTCACTGTGAATACCCTGAAAACGGGGATGAACTCCCGGCCGTAACAAATCACTTCCTGATGTTGGCACAGGATAATGGATCGTAGTGGTCCCTTCCTGCTGCTGGATTACCGTCTCTTCTGTTTTCCACAGAACCACTTCACTTTCCTGGAAAACGCGAAAAAATTCAAACGGACCAAGTGGACCGGTTCGTGTTTTTCCTTCTGGAAGTCGACTGACATGACCCACCGGGTGCAGTTCAGCCTCTCCTTTCTTTTCCCCTTTCTTTTCCCCATTGACCCAGACAGAACCATCTGTCGCACGCCTCACCGTTTGCGTTTCTCGCAAGGTTATCTGACCATCTCCGGATTCTTCGATCCGCCAGACCGAAATAATTCCTGTTTCAGGATCACGGAGACGCGTATAGGGAAGATCTTCCCAGACTCCAGACGGGGGTACTATCACAACCTTCTCATAACCCGTCTGTCGCTGAATCGATGACTCGAGCTGCCCTTTTTGAAGTCCTGACAGTACACGAAAAACATGTCCGTCTATCCCTCCCTGACGTACTTCAAATCCACGTGCAAGGATCATGACCGTAAGGACCGCGCTGAAAATCACCAGAAGAGAGCCCTTGAGAAACTGAACATAAGTGGTTGATACCATTCCTGCCAGCACGACGATAAGAATCACCGTCGCCCCCACAATTAACACCCCTGCATAATGAGGAAATCCCAGCAAGGGCTGAATCAGTACACCGGCACCGACCATTTGGGGAATCAGATAGAACACACTTACGGACAACGTGCTGATTCCAGCAGCCAATTTGATTCCACGAGATTGAAATCGGGCATCCAACGCATCGGCAAAGGTAAACTTTCCAAGTCGTTTCATCGGCTCTGCTACCACAAACAAAGCCACAATCCATCCGGCGAGGTAACCGATCGAATACAGGAAACCGTCATACCCGTAAAAGGCAATCATTCCACAAATGCCCAGAAATGATGCCGCGGACAGATAATCTCCTGCAAAAGCAATTCCATTAACAAACCACGGAATTTCACCATGAGCTGCAAAATAACCCTGTGACGATTTTGCACTTTTCCCCAGGTAAAAGCTCAAGCCGAGAGTAAACCCAACGAAAAGGAAGAAGACCACCACCGCAACAAAAGATGGTTCGTAAATCATGGTTGCGTCTCCTGCACGCTGTCCGGAGATGCTTTTGAACGGCACAGCCACCCATACAGCAACGCCAGAAGAAAGGCCGCAACGATCAGTCCAAAACCACCGAGAAGAGCGAGGTTTAACCCGGCAAAGGGACTTTTTTCCATGACCTCAACCGCAAAGGTGTTGGTCAGTACAAACCCCGCGTACAACCCACAATATAAGAGAAACAGAATCAACCCAATACGGGCATTACGGGCTTGCATCATTCCATCCTTGCCAGCGTTTACTGGCAGTACCATGAACGTCTAACCTGACCTGGCTCAAACAGACTACCAAGCCCTCTTTGTATCTGACTATATCGTTTCCGGTTTTCCAGGTTTTTTTCCTATTCACTCCAACCGTCAATCAGAAACGAGCCTGATCCGAAACGGCTGGTATCCGCTCGATTTTCGTACTACTCATTACAGTGAGGAAGTTTTGCTTCCTGTAAATTTCCCAGCGGATCCAACTGCATAACCGGTCCATAAGAACGTTGTTTGTCTCGCCGCCACCAATCCGACGTCCCTGACCTGGCAAATCGATACTCGTAACGGAACCCACGGATGAAACGGGGAACTTGACCAGAAAAGGGATTCGTATAGAGCATCTGGTCAACGGGTGATGACCCTTCTAAAAGGCGATGCACCAATCGGAAATACCAGGAAGGCGGCTCGCTTCTCAAGGCGGCAAACCACATCCTCCAATCCAGACGAGGCATATGCAGACCGGTAAATGCGGGACGCCGATCCGGCACGCCGGGCTTCCAGAAGAATTCGTATTCTTTCCACACATGACCGTCTATCGACCCTTCGATCACTATTTCATCTCGACGAGTCGTCATCACGGCAAAAAGGCCATATCGATTAATACTCCGAAAAGGCTTCACGTGATTGTAGACATACCGAATAGCGCCACGGACAGTACCAGGATCCCTCACTGAGGCAAACAAAGTCTGATGGATTTGCTCTCCGGACACCACTACAACCAGTACGACCCAGATAAGAACGCTGGATCGAATCCATTTCTGCCAAAAGGTGGGATGAGAGCTGGCTTGCTTGTGGACACGTTCAGACCAACGGCCACCAAAGCTACCGTCATCCAGAAGCCAGATCGTTATGATCGATGTGAGAAAATTAAAGAAACCGTAATTACCCGTAACTGCAATCATTATCTGAAAAAGGTTGATACCTACAAATGCGATCTTTCGCATTTTACGAGATCCAAAAATGAACCAGGGAAGCAACAACTCCACGATGAAAACCAGTAACACACCCAAATGATGTATCCAGAGCGGCAACTGATGGGCATACCAGCTGGTCCATACCGGTAACGGTTGTGTCTGAAAGTGATACTCCAGTGCGGACAAATATCGCCAGGAAGGGTCCCCACTTGTCAATTTGACCGCACCGGCAAGAAAGATGAGTCGAAACAGTAACCACCGGAACAGCCACTTCGGTATCTCCCAGGAAACCAGCATGCCCTGCTGTCCACGTAGTGGAAACCCATCACGCAATCCGTGTGGAGCAACCAAAACTGACAGAAGCCCTGCTTCGAGCAACAGTGTGTCCCACTGAAACTGAAAAAAAACATTCCCTGTTGTCGACAAGGATAAGTAGAGCCCCCAAAGAACGATCACCGACAGAAGCGGTAGACTTCCCAGAATTAAAGAAAGCGAAAACAGTAATCCAGCAATGCATTGTCCATGGAGCATTTGGTCACTGCTACTCAGCCAGCTCAGGGTGGGAAAGTTCCAGAAACTCATCGACGGAGAACGGGAACGAATCTGTTGAAAAAACGTATCCACTGGAACAATTCCCTGAGATCCGATCAACCCGTCCACCTGAAACCACAATGACCCAAATGCCGCCAAATAGACGATCCCAAGCAATCGCAAAAAGATCCATCTCGGCAGCAGCTGGGTATGTCGTGGATTCGTCACATACTCCGACACGTTTCAAACCTCTCTTGAACCCGCAGATTACTCCTCAGACCACCACCATTCCAAGCAATCTCTGCCGGGAACGATCCTGAACCGGATACTTCAGCACCCCTTTACTTTGAAGATCAGATCTCATTGTTCGCGCACGCATCATCGACTATCCTTGTCACCATAAAAGAATAACCTTTCACGCCATGGTCAAGGAATTCCGCATGCAGCTCGCTAAAGTCTCTCTACCTGATGGAACCACCGGGATTGGACATGTCCAGAACGAGTCCATCCGTCTGTTCAATCTGACCGATCATCCTGAAATAGCAACGCTGTCAGATATTTTGGCTTCCGCCCACCCCGAACAGCTGGCAGAGGAATTGTCATCGCGTTCAGAACATCAACAGGCGCTCTCGGAAGTCGCGTTCCTGGCCCCGATTGACAGTCAGGAAGTCTGGGCGGCAGGTGTCACTTACCAACGCAGCCAGCAGGCCCGACGGGAAGAATCAGAAGGAGCGGCCGTCTTTTACGATCTCGTATACACTGCCGATCGCCCTGAAATCTTCTTTAAAGCGACTGCCCAGAGGGTCGTCGACCCATTGAAACCTGTTCGAGTACGTTGTGATTCGAATTGGAGTGTTCCAGAACCGGAATTAACACTGGTCCTTGCTCCTTCAGGAAATCTTGTCGGATTTACTGTCGGAAACGACATGAGTGCACGGGATATCGAAGGAACGAATCCACTCTACCTTCCGCAGGCTAAACTCTACAACCAGAGCTGTGCCCTGGGACCGGTCATCACTCTTTGCTCCGGAATGCCAAGCCAGGAAAACACTCATATCACTTTGACTATCCACCGAAAACAGGAAGTCGCATTTGAAGGAACCGCTTCCCTGAGTCAGCTTCACCGGACGTTTCCTGAATTAATCGAATGGCTGACTCGAGAAAACTCCTTCCCAAATGGCGTACTTCTCATGACTGGCACCGGAATCGTGCCTCCCGACGAATTCACGCTAGAGGATGGTGATCAGGTAACCATTCAAATCACCGGAATTGGTACCTTGTCCAATCCCGTAGTAAAAACTTCCACCGAATAGTTTGCAGAACAAGCGATTGGATATGGGTTGACCTTCGCGATTAAACGCTCTTTTTCAGTAACCTAACCCGGTGGATATTTGCTCTTACCAGGTACAGACCTATTGATTTCTTTACCTTCTGACGAAAAGATAGGTCGAGTGTGTACACCATCCCCAACCCGTCAGTTGTATTCTCTGGATAGCCATCTCACGCCCGCAACTCAGAAGTCCGTCTGTCCCCACATACCTCAATCTCCGCAACCTTAATCAACTATGACTTTTTGTGAAGGACCCCATCAATGAGCAAGACACCTTCTGTTCTAATAAGCGGATTTGGAGACGAAGCAGCTGTAACCAAATTAGGAATCGAACAGGTCTCTGTATTTGCTGCTCTCGGACTCGATTACTACAGCCTTCGTTTCGTTGACCTGGGCAATGGTATCAAGAACGTAATGCAACTGAACAAAAGAGAAGTACGCTCCCTGACTCGATTGAATCAGGATTATGGACTGAATGTCGCTACCATTGGGTCACCCATTGGGAAGATCAAGCTGAAGGATGTCAATGATGGAACAAAAAATCCATATATCGCACCTAAGAAATATCTTACCGAAGACGTCGCCCGGGCAATCGAGATGGCCCATGCTTTTGATACCAAGCTGTTACGCGGATTCAGTTTTTATCATCCTCAAACAGCACCCCCGGAAGACTATCTGAGCGAAGCAATCGATCGCGTTGGAGCTATCGCAGAAGCTTGCGGAAAATCGGATGTCATTTTTGGTCTTGAAGTCGAGGCCAATCTCGTTGGTCAAACCGGAAAACTACTTGCTAAAATGTATAAAAAGATCAAACATCCTAATCTCATGTTGATCTTCGATGGAGCAAACCTGTCAGCCCAGGGTATGACAACAGAAGAGGTTTTCGAAGAATACCGTGCCATGCGGAACGGAATCGGATGGATCCATATCAAGGATTATCGTACGAATCCTTCTTTGAAACAGCATCCGCAGAAAAACAAAGCAACGGCCCCGGTAAACGAGGATGCCCTGACCGACTTTGTGCCGGCCGATATTGGAGACAGCGGGCACGAGGCCATTCTGAGAGATTTCCGAGACTGTCTCCCCGCGCTGGAAAAGAAACTCAAAAGAATGGGTGTTCCCGGTGTTTTTCTTGACCTGGAACCTCACCTCAAGAAGGGTGGGCAGTTCGGCGGATTTAGCGGTCCAGATGGCATGGGAGTTGCCCTACGAGCATTGAACAGCCTGCTTGATTACGTGAAGATCGACTACCGGCTGCGAGATTTTGAATCTGTACTGTCTGTTCGTTAATGTTATGAAACAGACTGTCGTGCGGAACAAATGGAAATACCCCATTTGGGTACCCTTATATAGTCTGAGAGCTTAAGAAACGTAGCTCGAGTGAAGTCTCCAACAGAGCTTTACTTAAAAATTCCGGAAGGATTGTCCACTGATCCATCTCATTCCTGGGAACCCAACGAAACAGCATATGCGTTTCCACGGGACGGGCAGTCCTATCCCTTAATTCAGAGGAGGGATGAGGGGAAGTACAACTCCAGTAGAAACCGTACTCCTGAGTGGAAATCCCTTCATCACAATAAAAATGTTCGTGTACATACAACAGTTTCTGAGGATCAATACGTAGATCCATTTCTTCGATAAATTCACGTTTCAAACACGTTACAGTCGTTTCACCCGTTTCAACGTGACCGCCAGGAACCGCCCACCTTACCGGATGATCTACAGGCGCCTGAAGCAGCAAACAGTCCTGATCCCACAGCATTGCAGCCGCCCGAATCTGAACCCGTTGTACTTGTGGCATTTTCACTCGTTCCTTTCCCTGAATATCATCATTATTTACAGACGGTCAGTCGCATAGAAAGCACCTTTGAGTAATTTATGGTAGCATGAGCGAGACAATTTGCGCTGACGAAGTTGTGACTTAAGGAGCACAAAAACGGAATGGACCATGACGTTTATTCTCCCTGCCCTTGTGGCAGCGGAAAAAAGTTAAAATGGTGTTGTCACACGGTCAGAACCGAGATGCAGCGCATCGAAGGAATGATCGAAAACGAACAGACTATCGCCGCACTGAAAGCGATCGATTCCCTGAAACAATCAGAATCGAGTAACCCGTGGGTTCTCACAACCCAGGCAAGATTACTTCTGCAGTCTGAGGAACGCGGCAAGGCCACTGATTGTATTGACACCCTTCTCAAACATCATCCGGAACACCCTTCCGGACTATCGTTAAGAGCGTTGGATGAGCTCAGCGCCGAAGGTCCGATGCCCGGACTGGTAAAAGTGCAGGACGCAGTGCGTGTTGGATCCGAAAATTCCCCACAGGAAATTGCGCGCTTGCTGATGGCGACAGCCTCTTTACTCACAGAACGATCACAGATTCCAGCTGCCGGAAAGCATCTCGAACTGGCTGCCCAACTCGATCCGTCATCAGAGCCGATCGCTCAATACCTGCAAAATTTTCGAAGTTCTCTTTCCGTTCCTCCCCTCCTCAAGGAACGGTTCCTGATCTACAGCGAAGAACCGGTACCGGAAGAACACAACGATCGTTATCAGACCGCTATCACCCTGGCACAGCAAGGTGCGTGGCACCATGCTGCTGAAGAGCTGAACACGCTTTCCGGACCACTCAAAAACCAGAAAGATGTATGGCGTAATCTGGGGCTTTGTTACACCTGGACCATCGACAACGATCGCGCTGTCCGCGCCTTGCGAAAATATGTCGCAATGGAAACTGACTTTAACAACGCCTCCCGGTTTGAAGCGCTCGCCCAGTCTCTGGAAAATCGTTTTCCCTGGGGTGAGGAGCTGGATGCAGTACGACTTACCTATGCTATTGATAATCCGACAGAGATCATTCCTAAACTGGAAGCTCATGATCGATTCCATGCTCTGGACATACCCGCACCGGACCCCCAACAACCCGAATCGGTAACGGAACATCCAGAAGCCATGTTTTCTGTTCTCGATCGACCGATCGGTGAATGGCAGGAAGACTGTACTCCGGAAGAACTCGCGCGATCTTTGGGTGAAGTACTTCTCTATAATCAGACTGCCGAACTACCCGCTCGATTCATCATACAGCTTCCCTGCAATGAGCATCGTGATGAAACCCAAAATTGGATCGAAAAGGAGTCCGGCGTTGCCCCGTTAGAACCAACAGAAACCGAAACGATTACCCACGGGTCCGGTAGACCTCACCCTATTTCCGTACGATGGCAGATACCAGATAAAACTCCTCGTCATGAATTTCGAAGGCTGACCAACAAGGAACGTTTTGTCTGGCTTACACAAACCTGGTCTCAAGTGGCCCTGGAACAACTCGACGGTTTGACTCCTGCCGAAGCAGCACGCAAACAGACTTATAAAGCTTCCCTGGGAGCCATGCTCCTTGTCCTGGAACAGGAATTCCTGTGGGAAACCACTTCTGCTCCCCTTCAGGTAGTCAGAAAACGTCTTGGTCTCCCGGCCCAGACTGTCTTAGAAAATGAAACACTGGATCCCGAAACGCTACCCCTATCAGACTTCGGCCGCTTGTCTATCAGTACCCTGTCGGATGATCAGTTACTGATCGCATTCCAGGAATGCGACCGTTTCCGGCTCCTTCCTCCTTTGTTGCGTCTTGGGGATGAAATGCTGAACAGGCCGACGCTGGAAAAACGCGTTGACCTGGGTATGGTATGTGCCGCACTTTCCAATTCGGCCCATTCCGTGTTCGATACCGATGCTGCCATTAAATACACTCAACGCGGACGTGAGTTCGACAAAAAATATCAAAGAGATCTGTGCGCCTTCTGGGATCTCAACGAACTTCCTATCCAGTTTTATGTTCCTGAGAACCAAAGCAACACGGAAAAATTACTCAACCACATTGTTGAAAAACACGGACAGGATCCCTCGGTTCAACAGGCACTTGCACAAATTCTCCAGCGATTCGGGTTACTGGACCAGTCAGGAGAACTCATTCAAAAACCGGAATCGGATAGTATCCTCGTGCCTGGCGGTGAACAGAACGATAAACTCTGGCTTCCCGAACAAGAACAAACCGCCACTGAAAAGCCAAAACTCTGGGTTCCTGGCGATGACTGACGGTCATGTGAACAACCTCGCTCAAATAGATGCCTATTACTTGCAACGGGCCATTAAACTAGCCGAACGAGGTCGTGGCCTGGTAGAGCCGAACCCGTTAGTCGGAGCGATCATCACCCTGGACAACCGGCCCGTCAGTTCCGGATGGCATGAAAAATACGGAGGCCCTCATGCCGAAGTCCACGCGCTGCGACGGGCAGGTTCCAAGGCTAAAAACAGTACGCTGTATGTCAGCCTGGAACCTTGCTGCCATCACGGTAAAACCCCACCCTGCACTCAAATGATCATCGATTCCGAAGTCAAAAGAGTGGTTGTGGCCATGCAGGATCCCTTCGAATCCGTTCACGGGCAAGGCCTGGAACTCCTCCGACGTTCCGGAATTGAGGTCCTTACAGGTGCCGCACACAGTGCTTCTATCCAGAGTGCCGCATACGCACTGAATACTCCATACCTGAAACTCTTGAAGCGTAGTATTCCCTACGTGCACGCAAAATGGGCGATGACACTAGACGGAAAAATCGCTACTACTCAGCGTCATTCAAAATGGATCAGCGGTGAAGCCTCACGCAACAAAGCTCACCAGATCCGATCCCGGGTAGATGCTATTATTGTTGGATCTGCAACGGTACAAAATGACGATCCCCTGCTCACGGCACGCCCTACTGCAATACGACCGGCAACCCGAATAGTCCTGGACAGTACGGCCCAGATATCGGAAACCAGTCAACTGGTCCGTTCGGCAGATGAACACGCACTGCTCATCGTTACCACCAGCGCTGCACCTGCGGAAAAACTCGCTGTACTTCGTGACAGAAACTGTGAGTGTCTGATTCTTGATACCGAAACACCTGCTCCTGATAAAGAACTCGGTCGCGAAGTTTCAGCACGGCCCAGTATCATGGCATTACTTACAGAACTCGGAAAACGTCGTATGACGAACATCCTGGTCGAGGGCGGTGCGGAAATACTGGGCAGTTTTTTTGACCACCAACAAATTGATGAAGCCCATATCTTTCTCGCTCCGAAACTGTTTGGCGGAAGTCAGGCGCTTTCTGCCCTTGCTGGCAAAGGCCTTGATATTCTTTCAGATACCGGTCCCTATCGCATTGAACACTTTGAACCGATTGAAGAAGACCTCTATATTCGAGCACGAAAAAGTTTTCATGAGACACTCGGCTATCCAGAACCTGTCTGACTGAAACTCGATCTAACCTTTGATGGATTACCGAACCTGACCCGTCATCGGTACAAAGCGGACTGCAAGCAAACGCTCCTGTTGAAAGCTGTCCCGAAGCCTTTTGATACACTCCAGATACTGAATACCATGCGCTGGCCCAACCGGTACTACCATTCTACCGCCGACGGACAACTGGTCCAGCAGTGAACCAGGAACCTGATCGGGTGCTGCGGTTACCACAATCGCATCAAAAGGGGCCTCTTCGCTCCATCCGTGAAAACCATTCCCGATTCGAATTTTCACGTCGTGGAAACCGGATTGCTGTAACGCAGACTGCGCACGATTTGCCATTTCCGGAATAATCTCAACCGAAAAGACCCGTGCCCCTGATTCAGCAAGAACCGCACTCTGGTAGCCACATCCGGTTCCGATTTCCAATACTTTTTTTCCACGAATGGCCCCAAGAACCATCGTCATGACTGCCACGATGTACGGTTGGGAAATGGTCTGTCCCATCCCTATATCGAGGGCTTGATTACAATAGGAAAGATGCCGGATTTCTGGTTCCAGAAAAACATGCCTCGAAACGTTTTTCATAACGTCCAAGACCTGTCTTCGGTCATAGGAAGCAAACTGAGAATCGGAATTGATCTCCTGCATCAACTGCTCGATCAACCGTTCACGCGCCTGCCGAAACCTCAAATCATCGCAACTGAAATCGGTTTCATGCATTACGATCCTGGCTTCCGAAAAACGAATATCCGGCACCGGGCATACCGCTTGAATATACGGACAAACAGCCTCGTATCGCAGCACCAGCTGATTCTGACAGCGTCTGCTCAAGCCTTTCGAGATGCCGTTTCAGATTTCAATAGATTCCGCTGGAATATTCAAAAAAGTACCGGCTTTTCCAGCTTACGACGCACCACACTCCACTGACCACTATGCATCAATACATGACTAGCCTGAAGTGCAAAGATACTTCCAACCGTTGGAAACTTTTCTCGCAAATTTTCGGGTGATTCCTTATCCAGGTCCGATTCATCAACCGATTCGAGTGCCTGAATCGTTGCCCGACGCTGAACATCGAACAGGTCCAGGTACTCCTGTTTGGTAAGGTATCCTTCATCTGAGTCATCCGAAGCATGGGCTTCTGAAAAACCCGGTGGAAGTTCTGGCATCGATCCTGGGCAGACTGCATTGATCAGATTGTTCTCCGATACGATCAAATGGCCCAACTGCCACGCGATATGATTAGCCGATGTTACCGGGCGTACCAGAAGATCTGAATCAGACAAGTCAGCAAGCAATCCCTGAAGCACAACATCAGATAACCCAAGATTGTTCCGTATCACATCTTTAGCGTTCATTTCTTTTTCCTTTATGTCGTAGCTCTCGCAAATGAAATCCCAGTGGAACGACCCGATTACTCCGAAACCAACACACCCATCGGATAAATAAGCAGCTCATGGCCCAGGGGGTTAAACACCTCGCCGGAAAGCATCTTCTCAGTCAGTGAACCTGTTCTCAGGAAAGCAATCGGCGTCGTTTCAGTTTCCGCTGCGAGATGCAACCGTCAACTGACCACGCAGCTGTAACTGTAACCGTTCTTTTGCTTCCTCACTGTCCGTGGAATCTTTCAGCTGTGAAAGGTAGTCCTCGAGTTGTGTACGGACCTGTTCGGAATCAATTTCTGAACCACTGAAGATGCGCGCTGTCAAAATTGAAACGACGTTATCTTGCACCTGAAGAAAGCCACCGTCGATATAGTAACGCCTGAGTTCACCAGCAACACTTATACGCAACTCTCCGTAACCCAAACGGGCAATCAATGGAGCGCGGTCGGGATAGATTCCAGCTTCGCCATCATAAAGTGGAACAACCACAAAATCACAGGTCTCAGAAAAGACCTCTTCTTCTGGTGTCACCACCACACATTGCAGAGATTTAGATGACGTACTCATAAAAACGATTCCGGCTTTCGTTGTCTGGCCCAGGGGCAATTCGCTGGATCACGGCGATCTTCCTTGTCCTAACCACCGGCCTCCTCTTCCATCTTCTTGGCTTGTTGCTCGGCTTCTTCGATAGCCCCTACATACATAAAAGCGGATTCGGGAAGATGATCCCATTTACCATCACAGAGTTCTTCAAAACTTCGAATCGTTTCTGACAACGGTGTAATGTTTCCGGGCTTACCGGTAAAAGGCTCCGCTACGAGGAAAGGCTGAGAAAGAAATCGTTCAATGCGGCGTGCACGATGCACAACCTGCTTGTCTTCTTCGCTCAGTTCGTCAACACCGAGAATAGCAATAATATCCTGCAATTCACGGTAACGCTGCAGCACCTGCTGAACCCGACGGGCAACCTCATAGTGATGTTCGCCCACGAACTGCGGATCCAGAATACGACTCGATGAAGCCAGGGGATCAATAGCCGGATAGATGCCCTTCTCTGAAATAGATCGTTCCAGATAGACAAAGGCATCCAGCTGCCCGAAAGCGGTTGCCGGTGCAGGATCTGTAGGATCATCCGCGGGTACGTATACAGCCTGTACGCTAGTGATAGCACCTTTCTGCGTCGATGCAATCCGTTCCTGAAGTTCACCCATCTCGGTTGCCAGTGTCGGCTGATAGCCCACAGCACTTGGCATTCGACCGAGTAGTGCGGACACTTCACTGCCTGCCTGAGAGAAACGGAAAATATTGTCAACAAACAAAAGCACATCGGATCCGGTGCTGTCACGGAACCACTCGGCCATTGTCAGCGCACTCAACGCAACACGAAGACGGGCACCCGGTGGCTCATTCATCTGACCAAAAACCATACACGTTTGTTCAATGACGCTGCGACCGGTATTTCCGATCTTGGTTTCCTGCATTTCCAACCAGAGATCGTTACCCTCTCGAGTACGCTCTCCCACACCGGCAAACACCGAATAACCACCATGCTCACTGGCAATTCGGGCGATCAACTCGGTCAGAATGACGGTTTTTCCCAATCCGGCCCCACCAAACAGTCCCGCTTTTCCACCACGAACAAAAGGTGTCAGCAGGTCAACAACCTTAATACCCGTTTCGAACAATTCTGTTTTGGTACTCAATTCCTGAAAATCAGGTGCGTCCCGATGAATGGGCCAGTGTTCTTTGGCTGCTACATCCCCGCGACCATCAATTTCATCACCCAGTACGTTAAAGACCCGACCAAGCGTCTCGGTACCAACCGGAACGGAAATCGGCTGTCCGGTATCGACTGCTTTCATTCCCCGCATCATGCCATCAGTCGTTCCGAGCGCGACACAGCGTACCCGGCCACCCCCGAGGTGCTGCTGAACCTCTCCGGTTACTTCAATTTTCACACCCTGATTTTCTTCTTCGATTCTCAGAGCATTATAAATAGCGGGCAGAGATGCCTCATCAAATTCCGCATCGAAAGTTGAACCAATGACCTGAGTTACAGTACCAACGTTCGTTTCTGCTGCCGTCGCCATAATGTCACAATTCCTTGAATCCAATGGATCGTGTGTTCTGGAACTTTCCAACTCCGGTGAAAAGTCCCGGTTACTCCAACGAAAACTCTTAACTGCCCGCTCCCTGCTAGTTCAGCAGTTCCGCCCCTCCCACAATTTCCGCAATCTGTTTAGTGATTTCAGCCTGGCGGGCACGATTGTAAAGCATGGAAATTTCTCGAATAATGTTATCCGAATTTTCCGTTGCACCTTTCATCGCAATCATCCGCGCTACCTGCTCACTTACAGCCGCATCTAAAAAACATTTAAATAAACGAACCTTAAAAGCCATCGGTAAAATTTCTTCCAGAATCCCCGCCGGACTGGGTAGCAACTCGTACTGGACTTCACGAGCCCCTTGTTTCACGTCGTCTGCATCTTCTTCAGATGACTCTTCTGGCTCCACCGGACTCAGAGGTAACAGGGTCTCAACTACGGCCTCCTGGCGGGCGGTGGAAATAAAACGCGTGTAAACCACGTCGAGCCTATCCAGCTTCCCAGCTGCGTAGTCGGCCATATATCTTTCTGCAATTGCCTCGACTTCGTCAAAACGAGGTCGATCTTCGAACTCAACATAACTCTGGTCCGCTGTGATGCCTCGATATCGAAAAGCACCGATGCCACGTTTGCCCGATACTTCCAGCGAAGTTTCTGAAAACGTTTCCTGCCACTGCTGCCATTGCTGTGTCGAAACACGCAAAACGTTGGCGTTGTAACCGCCGCAAAGTCCACGATTAGCGGTGAGGACCAGTAACTTTGCCCGCTCGGCCGGCTCATGAACTTCCAGCAGGGGGTGATCGTATTCGACTCCCGCTGAGGAAACATCTCGTACCAGATCACTGATTCGATGGGTATACGATTCTGCCTGAACCGCCCGGTCCATTGCACGTTTGAATCGCGCTGTAGCAATCAGTTCCATCGTGCGCGTAATCTTGCGAATATTGCGAATCGCTTTGCGCCGTTTTACCAATGCACGAGTTTTAGCCATAATCCAAACTCAACTACCAATAGCCAACCAAAAATGTATCTAACCTGCTGCAGCCGTACTCTCTGCACGCCGAGCATCTTCAAACTGCACCTGGAATTCTTCAATAGCACTCTTCAGCTGCTGCTCCAGTTCGTCGTCCAGTTTCTGTGACTCCACAAGTCGTTCACGTATTTCATTCTTCTGCTCACGCATGAAACGGAGAAATTCCGTCTCCCACTGCGCTACCTGAGAAGCAGGAATCGAATCGAGATGACCGCGCGTACCAGCAAAGATACTCATGACCTGATCGGCAACATGCATGGGCTGATATTGTGGTTGCTTGAGCAGTTCCACCATACGGTAACCCCGGTCGAGTTGCGCCTGGGTTGCTCGATCCAATTCGGTTCCGAGCTGGGCGAACGCTTCTAATTCACGGAAAGCTGCAAGGTCCAGCCGAAGGCCTCCCGATACCTTCTTCATTGCCGAGTTCTGTGCTTTACCACCCACACGCGAAACGCTGATTCCAACATCGACAGCAGGTCGAATTCCGGAAAAGAATAAGTCCGGAACAAGGTATATCTGGCCATCCGTAATAGAAATAACGTTTGTGGGGATATAGGCGGAGACTTCGCCTTCAAGTGTTTCAATGATTGGAAGTGCCGTCAGTGATCCACCACTGCTGGGTATTTTAGCCAGCGTGTGGCCTGCATGTTTTGACAATTCCTCCTCTTCGGCCCTTTCCCGGTCAAGCGGACCGCGATACAAATTACCATCGGCTGCCTGCTCTCGCGTCACCGTAGCAGGATCCGTACCCTCAGGTACAATAACCCAGTCTTCAGCCACCTTGACCGAACGCTCCAGAAGCCGTGAGTGACAGTAAAAGATATCACCGGGGTAAGCCTCACGTCCCGGAGGACGACGCATCAACAAAGACAACTGCCGGTAGGCCTGGGCCTGCTTTGAAAGATCGTCATAAACACACAGCGTATCCTGACCGTGCTGGTACATATAGTATTCGGCCATGGCACAGCCGGCATACGGAGCAATGTACTGCAGAGGAGCCGGATCTTCTGAAGAAGCCAGTACGACGGTGGTATAGTCCATGGCCCCTTCACTGCGAAGAGCCTCTACCACGTTGGCCACAGTTGAAGCCTTCTGGCCAACCGCGACATAGACACAGACAACTCCCTGGCCCTTTTGATTGATGATAGCATCCACCGCAATCGCGGTTTTTCCGGTCTTGCGATCCCCGATAATCAGTTCACGCTGTCCTCGACCGACCGGTGTCATCGCATCGATCGCCTTGACTCCGGTTTGCAAGGGAACATCCACCGGCTGCCGTTCGGCGACCCCCGGCGCTGGAGTCTCAACCGGACGACTATCCTGGGTTACAATCGGCCCGGCACCATCGAGGGGATTTCCCAGCGGATCGACCACGCGACCCAGCAGTGCATCACCCACGGGAACCTGCAACAGATCACCAGTCGTACGCACCGAATCGCCTTCGGCAATACCGAGGTGATTACCCAGAATAATAATACCTACCGAGTTTTCCTCGAGGTTGAAAACCATCCCTCTTACACCGTTGGAAAACTCCACCATCTCGCCGGCCATTGCACCCGATAAACCATACACGCGCGCAATGCCGTCGCCGACTTCCAGTACTCGCCCAACTTCACTGACTTCCAGTTGGGAGCGGTACTGTTCAATTTCCTGCTGGATCACCGAGGTGATCTCGTCGGCTTTGAATTTCATGGACGCTCCTTTTTCGGATTTGTTCCTGCAGCTGTCCCAGTCGGGTAGCTACCGAACCATCATAAACAGTATCTCCTACACGCACGATCAACCCACCAATCAATTTCGGGTCAACACGTGCCACCAATACCGGCTCCTTCGACAACGCCTGATGCAGTTGCTCACGAACCCGGGTTGTCATCTGCTCATTCAGAGCAATGGCCGAGGTCACCTCTACCGCTATGCGACCACGCTGCTGGTCATCCATCTCACGGCACAACACCACAATTGACTGAAGCAAGTCGAGGCGGTCATGCTGATTGAGAACCAGCAGAAAATCAACCGCCACTTCACTCATACGATCAGCCAGCACTTTGCGCATCATCGCAGCCCTGGCTTCACGGCTGACAATACCTGAGCGCAGAAACTCGGCAAACATAAGGTCTTTTGCCAGCACTTCACCCACCAACTGGTCCAGTTCCTCGAGCGCCTGCTCGCGCATCTGCTTTTTGTCAGCAGCTGCCAGAAGGGCCTGACCATACACCGATGCCAGATGCCGATGTTCGGAATCGACCGTCGAAGCATCCGTCGAAGTTGTCTGCGGTTGGCTGTTGTCCATCAGGGTCTCTTAATAGCTCAATCACTCTGCCAAAAGGTGTCGACTCACGGCTTGCTGGCACTGAATTCGGCCAGACTTTCCTCAATTAATCTTTGATGATCCTGCTCATTCAGCGAAGACTGTATCACGCGACTGGAGGTCTCGATCACCATGCGCGATGCCTGTGCGGTAATATCCTGTAGCGCCTGATCCCGCGCACGCTCCACATCACGCAAGGCACGCTCACGGGTCTCTTCCGCGTCCTGCTCGGCACGGTTCTGAATCTCCTGGCTGGTGTGCTGAGCATCCCGGCGGGCCTCCTCGAGGATTTCACGGACCTCATCCTGTACCAGGTCCAGTTTGTTGCGATGTTCTTCCAGCAGCTGTTCCGCCTCATCACGTGCTTTTTGGGCACCCTCATGGGCATCCAACAGGCTCTGTTCACGGCCATCGAGTGCCGCCGACAGAGGGCCCCAGGCAAACTTCCAAAGAACGAAAAACAGCCCACCAAACACGGCCAGTGTGAAATAACCGAGATCCTGGTCCCAGTTGACTGGCGACGAAGTCCCGTGCCCACCCCCATGCGATTCCGACTCTTCATGAGAAGCATCAGCTGCATGTGGTTCCTCGTGCTGCGCCGCAGCCTGCGGCACTGCCCATGCCAGACCAATTACCAGCACGGCCGTAATAGCTTGGAATATAGCCCTCTTTGCGCAGAACATTGAACCCTTTCCAATGGAAGTAACGGAAGGCTGATTGCCTAAGCAAACATCCCGATGAGACAAACCAGAATTGCAAACATCGTAGCCCCTTCAATCATGGCAGCCAAAACGATGCAGAGACCTCTGATATCATCCTTGGCCTCCGGTTGGCGAGCTATACTTTCCGCCCCCCCCACCCCAAGACGTCCGATACCGATTCCGACACCCAGCACACAAATCCCTGCACCGACAGCAGCCAAGGCTTTCTGCCCAAAACCAACCTCTGACGAAGCGGCAGCTTCACCATCCTGTGCCATCACCGGCGCACCGGAAACCAACAGTACCATCAATGTAAACACACCTACTTGTACAGCCTTACTCATTATCTCTAATCTCCTTCCTGAATCAGCCCGAAGGCCACATTTCGTTCACTTCGTTAAAATGCCTGAAATCTGATGCCAGATGTCTCGTTACCCTCATATGCATCAGTGCGGGTGAAGCGTCATACTGATAAATAACGCCGATAAGAACGTGATTATGTACGCCTGTAGAAACGCGATAAACAGCTCCAGTAAACTCAACGTGATCACTCCCAGTACACTGGCTGGAGTAACCAACCACCAAATCCATCCTGCACTTGCTACCACTGGTATAAAACTCAAGATGACAAACAGCACGGTGTGGCCGGCAAAGATATTGACATAAAGACGAAAAGCCAACACGGCATGCTTAATAAACAGCCCCATTACTTCCAGTCCAAAAATAAGTGGAACTA
>CAXEIY010000291.1:0-21942 GCA_963996245.1 uncultured Planctomycetia bacterium
TGATCGCTGTCCATGACCAACTTTATAACGGCAATGCTGAATATTTCTACCGATTGCGAGTCACTTCGTCATATATTGACTACGCCTTTCCTCCGGTTTTAAAAACAGGCGTCAAACAATCGGTCACACTTTTCGGTCGTGGACTACCCGGAGGTTATTCGGCTGAAGGCGTTACCATAGATGGTCAACCACTGGAAAAAGTCACGATAGAAGTTCAGGCACCTGAAGACACCTCCCGTCTGCAAAAACGTGACATCTTCAGTTATGTTCAACCCGAAGATGCTTTGGTAGATGGGTTTGACTATCGCCTGCAAACCGATGCTGGCAGCACGAATCCTGTCCTTATGACTTACAGTGACAGTCAGATCATTCTTGAAAAGGAATCCAATGACCAGCCCGATTCAGCCCAGTCCGTTTCAGTCCCATGCGACTACGTTGGACAATTTCAACATCATGGTGACCACGATTGGATTACGTTTGATGTTAAACAAGGTCAACGTTACTGGATCCAGGTCTTCTCACAACGACTAGGAGGTCCTGCAGATCCTCATATTCTGATTCAACGTGTTGCCGTCGATGAGTCCGGCAACGAAGACGTCCGTGAAATGTCTGTTCAAGATGATGACGGAACCAATATAGGTGGCTTGAATTTCAGTACCATTTCCGACGACCCGGCTCCCTACCTGTTCACAGCCGACAAAGATGGTTCCTGCCGCATTCGTCTGCGTGAACTTGCCGGAAATATACGTGGAAACCCGAGATTCGTTTATCGACTGTCTATTCGCGAACCAAATCCTGATTTTCGTGCCATTGCAGTACCCATTTTTCCAATTCCACAAGAACAGAATAACCCGAATCCGTGGACTTTCCATCTGCGAAAAGGAGGTACTGCAAAACTTGAAGTGTATGCTTTCCGTAAACATGGATTCAACGGCGAAATTCAAATCAGTGTGGAAGGACTTCCGGATTCCGTATCTACCTCAGGAGCCGTCATTGGTCCTAATCTAAGCAACGCACCTTTGGTTCTTCAAGCAACCGAAGACGCTGAAAACTGGGTAGGTGACATACGGATTGTAGCCAAAGCAATCATGGGTGACCAAGAAGTGGTTCGTGATGTCCGGGCTGGAACCGTAGTCTGGTCCGTAGCCCAAGGACAGCCTGCATTGAGTCGTCTGAGCCGTGCTACTTATCTATCCGTCGGTGGGCCGGCCCCCTTTATCGTTCAACCGGAACGAGGCCCTCATATCGAACTGCATCAGAGTCACGAACTTTACATCCCCGTAAAAATCACACGTCATGATAAAGAATTCAAAGGTGAAATTAATGTGACGGCGTCCCGTCTTCCTGGAAATGTTCAGAACCAGAACATTAAGTTCGGAGGCGATCAAGAAACGTCGGTCGTCCATCTCTTTGTTAACAACAATGCCCCGATTGGTACTTACACGTTTTATCTACAAGCTTCCACCCAAGTACCGTTTACCAAAAATGCCGACGGAAAAGACAAGAAAAATATAGCCGTCATAGAGCCTTCGGTACCACTTTTCCTCACCATTAAGCCTGGTCCCTTAACCATCGAAGCCTCCGTTCCGAACAAGGGACAGGTCAAACGAGAAGCAAAGCTACAGTTCTCCGTTAAGGTAAACAGAAAAAATGATTTTACAGGTAAAGTGTCACTTGAGCTGATGCTTCCACCTGGTATTTCTGGTGTTTCTGCTGAAACAGCGGTTGTCCCTGAGGACAAGAATCAAATCGATTTCATCATCAACGTTGCAGCCGATGCCACCGTTGGAAACCATGCTTTTGTCAATTTGCGAGCACAAGTTGAATTCAAGGAACAATCCGTGAATATTGACCAGACTATCCCCCTGCACATTCAATAACTGCACCTCGGTCGCACGACTATGATGCCAGTGCACGAGCTTTACTCCACTACTATTGGAAATGTCCGCATGCGATTTGCCTTATCTCCTGACTCAATGATTTCTTTTTCCATGAACAACTCGCGCAAGCGCATAATGAACTTGGGGTGTCTGGCATTGATTTTGCCCCTTCTCTGTGGGCTAGCCACATCTGTTTCGGCCCAAGAAGAAGAAACCGTCGAGGCTATTCCAACTGTCCAAGTCGATCTCGGAAGACCCGTTGACTTTGAGGAAGATGTGCTTCCGATTATTGAAGACAAATGCCTCGCTTGCCATAATGCGGCCATTGCTGAAGGACGACTAAATCTTGAAGAATTCGAAGGTTTGGTTAAAGGAGGGAAAAGTGGCTCACCTCTCAAGGCAAGTTCCAGTAAAGACAGTCTGATCGTGAAGTTGACTTCGCGATCCACTGAACCGGCAATGCCGCCTATTCCCAACAATGTTGCGGCTGACCCACTGACTCCTGAAGAACTGGCCATTCTTCGGCTTTGGATAGACGAAGGAGCCAAAGGCCCTGATGGCAGTCGCTCTGAAACAACCCTAGACTGGCACCCGTTGCCACCCGGGGTTAATCCGATCTATGCCACTGCTCTCACTCCCGATGGACATTATGTGGCGGCCAGTCGAGCAAATCAGATTTTTGTATATCGCGTAGCCTCTGGCAAGATGATCACCCGTCTCAGTGATCCGTCTCTGAATGAACTCGAAATCTATAAAGACAAACAAGGGATTGCCCACCTGGACCTTGTTCAGTCCCTGACATTCAGTCCAAATGGTCTACTTTTGGCTTCCGGTGGATACCGTGTTGTGAAACTATGGCAACGACCTGATTACAATTCCCCCGCGGAAACTTATACGGGTGGTTTTCAATCGTTCAGTACGGTAGCCGTCAGTTCCGATGGCCAGCGTGTTGCCGCTGCAGGGAAGGACCAGGTCATACGAATATGGGACCGAAAACAAGGACGCCTGATAAAGACTCTGGTTGGACACCAGAATAGCGTCACAAAGATCTTTTTTACAGCGGACAATCATGGACTGATCTCATCAGGGAACGATGGTTCGATCCACCAATGGGATCTGAAGTCTGGTGCTATAACCGGAACCATCACAACGCCTGCCGGTATCCATGACATGACCCTTAACCATGCCAAAACATTACTGGCAACAGCAAATGCCGACCAAGTAATACGCACGTGGAATCTCCCATCAATGGCTCCTTCGGCTCGCGTTCTTGCTGTACATGAAGGAACTCCTGGTGTCCTGGCTAGCAGCTCCGATGGCAGATGGGTAGCCGTAGGCGGATCTGATAATCTCATTCATCTTATTGACACAAACTCCGGCAGCGTGCTTCATTCATTCAGCGGACATTCCGGTAGCATCCGTCACCTCTCTTTCAGTAACGATCCTCTCTTGCTCGCCAGTACCAGTGACGACCACACAATACGGGTCTGGAACCTTCCTGATGGTAAAGTGAAAATGGCGTACTCCGGAAACCAGTCGACACCTGTTTCAGCGACGATTTCCAGTGATGGAAAATATCTTGTCAGCGGTCATGAAAACGGATCGCTCAAAAAATGGCATCTTGAGGTCGCTTCCCCTGTATCGTTTTCCGGAGATAATGGAGCGGGGGCCCACCGGATCACCGTTAGTCCCGATGGAAAATGGTATGCCACTTCTGGATCACGCCGTGGTGTACCTGCGATCAATCTGTGGGACAGTGCCACCCAAAGCCTCATTCGATCATTCATCGGCCATGCTGGTGAAATTACAAGCATCGCATTCAGTTCAAATGGAAAGAGGATCATCAGTGGAAGTAGTGATAGAACCGCCCGAATTTGGGATTCGGAAAATGGCAGATCACTACGCACAATACCGGAACAACCGGCCGCAATTACAGCCGTTGCCTTAAATCAGGATGGTACCCTGGCTGTAACCGGTTCCCTGTCACACGAAATCAGGATATGGGCACACGATGGTACATCCCGTGTTTTGACCAGTCACAGTGGATTGATTTCAGGACTGCACATATTGCCGGGCGATACCAAGCTGATCTCCGGTTCAGCCGACGGTCATCTTAAAATCTGGGACATGGCCAGCGCAACCCCACTGCTCTCCATGGACCATGGAAATGCAATTTCCGCTCTTTCGGTCACCACGGATGGAAACACCCTTGTGACCGGTGGTCAAAAAGGCATTGTGAAAATCTGGAACACTTCGGATGGTGCCCTGATTCACACGCTTCAAAACGGTGAATCAGCGGTATCCGCTACGCATATCAGTCTGGATAACTCTCGTCTTATTTCCGGAACAAAAGACAACCAAATCTCCGTATGGGACCTCCCTTCCGGAACCCTTCTGGAAAATCTCACTTCAGGAGTTCATGGACTTCACTCGGTTTCCTTCTCCAATGACTCTCACGCTATCATTATCTCTACAGACGATGGTTCCATTCGACGTGTAAACCTGCATTTTCACGAAGTCCTTCCGTCTCATTCAACGTCGATTATTGGCGTTGCTTTCCAACAATCGGAACAGGTTCTCAGTGCTTCGGAAGACGGTATGGTTCGACTGTTTGATACCGTCAAACACAAACCTCTCTGGAATACTCAACACGGCAAACCCATTCATGCCATGGCCTCCAGCCCTGATGGTAAAACTTTTGCGACAGCCGGTAGTGACAAACTGATCAAGCGTTTCAACATGAGTGATGGACAGCTACTTGAAAACGGAACCTTGCAAGGCCATCAGATGGCGGTAACGGCACTCAGCTATCAACAGGAATCCCCTCACCGATTGATTTCGGGATCGGCTGACCATTCCGTCATACTTTGGAATCAACTGGGGACTGTAATGCAGGTATTTCGCCAACATACGGGAACCATTAACGCCGTTGTCTCCGCAGGAAACACGTTACTGAGCAGTAGCTCCGATCGTCATGTCCGACAGTTCACTCCGTCAGTTCGGTCTGTACTTAAGGGGCATGAAGATACGATCACCAGTATTAATTTCTTCCCGGAAGGTCGACGTGTGTTGTCGACCAGTAAGGATAAAACGGCCAAAATATGGGATCTTGAAAACGGCACAGTACTGACGACCATCGACCACGGTGGCCCCATTCTTTCAGCGGCTATTCGAAATGACGGAGAACGAATTGCAACGGGTGGAACCGAAGGGTCCGCGCGACTCTGGAATGCAGTCGATGGCTCCAAAATCAGCGATCTGGAAGGCCACACAGGATCTGTTAACAGTCTTTCCTTTTCATCTGATGGAACACGTTTAATCAGTGGTTCCGAAGATCGTACTTTGCGCAACTGGGATGCAGGTAACGGCATACCCGGTGAAGTCATTTCAGAAGCAGGTAGCCAGGTACAGGCTGCTGATTTCACGCCCGATTCACAATTCGTGATTTCTGCAGGTACCGGCAACCAGGTGCACTTGTTTAATCTCAGTCAGGAATGGACCTTCCTGGGACGTTTGGGACCGGATGACCCTAACAGCACGGACCTGTTTGCACCTTCCTCTATCCCTGACCGTGTTCTCAGTCTCGATTTCAACCCCGACGGAACACTACTGGCCACCGGTAGCGGAGAACCTTCTCGCAGTGGAACCATTCAGATTTGGAACCTCGAAGAACGCACCCTCTTTCGTGATTTTGGAGAGCCACATACGGATACCGTATTTAGCCTGGACTTCTCCCGAGACAATAAGTTTCTTGCCTCGTCAGGCGCAGATAAATTTGTAAAGGTATGGGACATCTCTACAGGAAGAATGGTTCGTAGTTTTGAAGGTCATACGAATCACGTCCTCGGTGTCAGCTGGAGACATGATGGTAAACACCTTGCCAGTTGTGGTGCCCAAGGAGGGGGTGCGGGCGGCATTCCAGGTGACATCAAGATATGGAATTTTGAAAGTGGTGAACAAGTAAGGACGATCACACTTGGCAAACAAGTTACCGCCATTAGTTACGTCGGAGATACCGATGAAATCGTGACTGCCTGTGGTGACAAGAATGCACGGCGTCACCGAACCAATAATGGCCAGCAACGATTTGTATTTGGAGGTGCCACTGACTTTCTGTACGCCATCAGCATCACTTCCGATGGAGAACTCATCGCAGCAGGTGGTCAGGACAGCGTACTGAGAATATGGAATGGAAATGCCGACAACAAGCTTTTCATTTCCATTGAACCACCGCAATAATTTTGAAACTGAGCATCGGAATCTATAATTCTGTTCGCATCAACGCATTCTGCTTGTTATTAGGTGTTTTCAGTTTGCCGTCATCCTTGCTCGAAAACACGTCCTGACGTCCGCTTCAATTTCCGGAAGATCCCGTGAAATGCACGGCTGGACAGCCTGCGAATCCGTGAACAAGCCCGGGATTAATGACCGACAGGTGCTCCGATTTCATTTCTGTCCCACGAAAAACCATTCGTAATTATTCCAGAATAGAATATTCGATAACCTGTGAACGTCGGCCTGTCAAAAACCGTGGTTGCATGACGCCGTGGAACAGACGGGCACTTTCTCATTATCTGACGCCTTGTCAGTCGTCCTCGTTCCAAAGTAGCTTTACTGACTTCCCAAAGCGAAGCCCTCTAACTTTCAAAGGATTTCTATGGCAACATCAATCCCCTTCAAATGAAATTTGCTAAACCTTTTTCGGGACATCTAATCCTTACCCGACGACCGGCAAGCGGAACCAGAAAATCGAATCAACCAAAAACCTCTGTTCTTCTTCAACGGATCTATGAAAATTGCTTCAACCGATCGTAATCCAATTCAATCCCTAGCCCTGGTTTTGTAGGAATAGCCAGGAACCCTTCCTCATCGAGTTGAAAAGGGTTGAGCAATATCTCTTCGATATAGGGGGATGGAGTCAGATATTCGATCCATCGTGCTATCGGCAATGCTGCAGCAAGATGCAGATCCGCTGCAACTCCAACTGCTGTATTCCATCCATGAGACACCAAAAGAATATTGTGATCGTATGCCATCCATCCAATGCGCCTAGCTTCACTGATACCACCGCATTTGGTACTGTCCGGTTGTACGATGTCGAGTGCTCCCTGTTCTATCCAAGGTCGAAAGGCCTGCCTCCTCGTTAAAACCTCACCACTGGCAATAGGTACCGGTGAATCCCTCCTCAACTCGATATAACCTTCGATATCATCAGGCGGAAGTGCCTCTTCAAACCAAACGACCCCGTAATCCGCTAACATACGAGCCGTTTCTTTAGCCCATCTGACGCCATGTGGCCAAAACTGCTCACTGCCTCCTGCGTCAACCATTATCTCAACCTCTTCACCTACGGTCTCTCTCGCTGTGCGGACCAACAACTCATCCGTTTTACGATCACGTCTACCAAATGGTCGCCACCCTAATTTAATTGCGCGAAATCCACGTGCCACTGTGGCTAAAAGATTCTCTTGTAATACATCTGGTTCATCAAAAAGAAGGGACCCATACGGTTTTATCCTGTCTCGATAACACCCTCCCAGCAGCCGGCTTACCGGCTGGGCACAGATCTTTCCCATTAAATCCCAGAGTGCGATATCAATACCACTTATTGCGTGTTCAACCGCCCCACCTCGACCTTGCCAAAAAGTATGTTGGCGGAGCTTTTCACTGACCCGTTCTGGTTCTTCTGGAATTTCCCCCAAAAGCAAAGGTCGCAATATCCCCAGAGCCGCTTCCACCAGTTCACAACTCGTAAAACAGCTTCCGACACCAACCTCACCTTCGTCCGTACATACTTCCACAAGGGTATGCATGTTCTCCTCTGGTTCGATACCCCCCGGCCAACCGGTGTCTACCGTCACCCCTTTCAATGGAATCGTACGAACTTCAACAATTTTCATAAGATTACCTCACTCCACATGTACTCCAATAAGTTTAACCCTGTCCTTACATCCGGCTCTTGAATGCTGAACATACCATATACCTTTTCGGTTGAAACCACACCTCCAGGACGCTCGACACCTGATTGTTCCAGTCAACTTGTCAATCTGCACAGAATCCACGTCCCACATGGAAATTTCAAGTATCTTCTCACATATCCTGAGCTTTATGATCGCAAAGATTATCTGAGTTGACTTTCAAAACTACCACCTATTCGGATAAACTGATCCACATCTCATTATTATTAGGTAACAGGGATAATTTCTCGCTTTTTAATTTTTTCCCACGTTCATATGATTGATGAAGATTTCGCCGACACCTGACGATTTAGGTCTGGGTATCTGATCTTCCTTCTTCTTTGCTTTCTCTATCTACTTGTGGCATGACAAAAAGTCAAAACACTATGGTCCCGTCAAACAAGCATGTATCCGTTAACAGTTTTTACAGAACTTTTCGATCTTGGCTGTTTTCCCGATTGACCGAATGCCCAGGCACACTCGCTGTTTTACTTACACTCGGTTCCATCGTTTCCGGATACGCACAATCGAATGACTCCGCGACTTCATCCGAAAATGGTACCAAACAGGCCAAACTCATCCGCGCCCAACTGGGCCTGGCTGGTCAATTTGCTGCTGCCCGACCAGGACACTGGAATACTTTGAACGTTCTGGTCGATAATCCTGATGACCGCGACGCAGACGCACTCATTACCTTCAGAAGTGTTGGACAGGAATCAGTCGGTCAGTTTAATTTCCGGAAAACATTCTCTCTACCAGGCAAGACCCAGCGAAGTATTCGATTTCCCGTACAGCTCGCTAGTGCTCTAAAGCCGATACCCAAAACCATCACATTTCACATTACCCTGTTTACAAACGGTCAAATGGTTGATGAACTTGAAAGTTCAGCACGTACCGTCAATGAGAATGTAAAATTGGTCGCTGTACTGCATAAGGAATCAAAGCTTTTTTCTTTTCTCGACGGTCAGATTCTGTTTCCATCCGGAGGCCCTGAATTCCTTCCGCGTTCCTCCATCAAACTTGTCGAACTGAATACGGCGAATCTCCCGGATTCCGTCATCGAACTTGCTCAGCTGGATTTCCTGATTCTTTCAAGGCGGCAAGTTTCGCCATTGAGAGGCCTTCAACAGCAAGCGATACGGCACTGGATTCAAGCTGGAGGCCAACTTCTCGTTGTAGAAGATGGCCCTCCCGATTATTTAAGTCATTTCCCATTCGACCAGCTCTTGCCGGTCGATGTCATCCAGCAACATCCGATAACCACACTTCCAGAAACGGCAACCTGGTCGAAAGAACTAATAACGACTGATCGACCGTTTCTCATCAGTGAAACTATTCTCCAAAAAGGGACTGCTCTGTTCCATCATGGCGACCTGCCTCTCATTGTTTCCAGCCCCTATGGACTGGGGACGGTTACTTATGTTGGTATCGAACCAAATTCTGAACTGGCGTCAAACTCCGCACATCGAACATTCTGGCTGACCCTTCTGGAACAGTTACAGCAGCCAGAGATCCTGGACATCGCTCGGGTACAACCTCAAGTGGAAACCTTCCTGGAGAATTTTGTAGGCAAACAGGTTACTGGAATCTGGCTTCCTTTGGTGCTGGTCGGATGCTATCTGTTACTCGTAGTGTATCTTACACATTACACGAACCGCTTCCGCAAGCCTCATCAGCTATGGTACCGACTCGGTGGAGCTTCTGTTCTATTCACCATCCTCACTCTCCTGTTTGGTCATTTCTTTGGCCCTGAAACCTCAGGAGCGCTCTACGAATTTTGGATCGCCAAGGGTAAAAGCGGTTCCAATCTGATTTCTTTTCACGAGTATTTATCTGTACTCCCTGAAAGGCGTGATGACTTAGAAGTCATCACACATAGTTCGAACGCCCGTCTTGCCCCTCTTGGGAACACCGGAACTTCGATTTTCAATGTCCACCACGACCCGCATCAAACCAGGTTAAATGTTCATAGCGAAAAAGGGCAGTATCGTTCTCTTCAATTGCAGGGCCATGCATCCTTACAAGGTCTTCACGCACGAGGACATCTTCATAGAAATGGACTTGTCATGGAGCTGTCCAATCAAAGTAAGCACCCACTCATCCATACCTTCGTAAAACTCGGCCGTCGTGTTTTGCCGACCGGTAATTTCGCCCCTCAGGAAAGTCGTAACTTACCTATCATTGGCCCCACAACGCAAACGGGACTTAACCAAGCTTATGAAGAGGAAGGCTTGCTTGATGACAATGGTCTCTTTCGTCGACTGGTACTTGAAGAGCTCATCATTTCTCCCCGTAACTTGACGTCAGATCAACCACTCGCTCTGGTTCCGCGGGGAATCAGACAAGGAACCTATTCACAATCCTTCTGGGGAATCTGGACTTCCAGCGCCCCTGTTCCCGTAACCTGGCAACAGTCATCTGGCAGTAATCAGAATGACACATCGGATCGTTCCCTGGGATTCGTTGCACTGGTTCCTGAATTCGTGCTTGCTGAATCGGAGTTTCTCATTCCCAAGGGATTGATGACCTTAAATCTTCCACAGCCAGGGGCCGCCTCTTACTACTTCGGTCAACACGTACTACGCGGAAACAAACCGGTCCTCGGCTCTATACTCACTATGGAATTCAGGCTTCCCAGATGGGCTCGACCTGCCCAAATCCAGCAAGCCCATCTGTTTGTAGATTTCGAATCAGATGCGTTTCAGCTTCGTGTTTTCCACGGTGAACAGGAACTCGATATTCCTCCAGACCAAAAAGGACAACTGGAAATTCCATTGAATGACTCTTTCGTCAATAAAGAAGTTGTTTCACTTAGGCTACAAATCGAGCCAACTGCTGAATTTGCCGATGATGAAACGGTTTTAGCTTCCGACAGTGATACTGCACCCGCTGAAAAATGGCGTGGCCAATCCTGGAGTATCCGTGAGATTGAAGTCGAAACTGTATGTAGAAGTCGTTCACCACTCGCTATGAAAAACTAGAAAGCCTGTTCATGATTGAAACACGTCAACTTTCCAAACAATATGGATCTGTGACGGCGTTGCATCCGCTCGATCTGGAAATAGCGCCACAGGAAATTTTTGGATATGTCGGACCTAATGGCTCGGGAAAAACAACCACTATCCGAATGCTTTGCGGACTACTCACACCGTCTTCCGGCGCAGCAACGGTGGCAGGTGTTGATATTACCACCGATGCTGCCAAGGTGCGTTCCGCAATTGGTTTCATGCCAGATCATCTCGTTCCCTACGATGGCATGCGTGTATGGGAATATCTTGACTTTTTTGGAGCAGCCTACCGCATTGGCCGACGTCAACGTAAGAAAAGAACTCAGGAAGTTCTGGAACTCACCGGTTCCAGCGCGCTGCAGGATTATTTTGTGGAAACCCTTTCCCACGGAATGCGTCAAAGGCTGGGCGTCGCACGTGCCCTCATCCATGACCCAGATGTTCTTTTTCTCGACGAACCTACCAACGGACTCGATCCTCGAGCACGTGTCGAAATGAGATTGCTGCTAGATCGTCTCAAACAGCAGGGAAAAACAATTCTCATATCATCACACATCCTTCATGAACTCGCGCTGATGTGTGATCGAGTCGGCTTTATCGAACAAGGCAAGCTGCTCGTTTGTGGCACCGTCGACACGGTACAACGAACCGTTCATCCGGATCGGATATTTGAAATCGAAGTACTGCATGATGCCGAAGCCGTTGAAAACGCTATCGCCCAAATTCTGGAACCTTCGAAACTAGTCAGCATTAGCCGATTAGAAAATCTAATCCGTGTCGAAATGAAGATTAACCGTTCTGAAATTTCAGATCTACTGGCAGATCTGGTCAAACAGGGACACTCTATCATTGGATTTCGTGAGTTACAGGCTGACCTTGAAGAAGCCTTTATGGCTTTAACCGCAGACGTGGAATTTGGAACACGAAGTAACGAATAATGACTCTCCTGGCAATCCTCTATAAAGAAACACTGGTTCTGTCACGGTCTCGCCGTGCAGGTGCCTTGATTCTGGCATACCTCGGATTCCTTTCCCTGGTTGTACTCTGGAATTGGCCCAGTAATGAAGTCCTTACCCTTGCGGCGACCTCCTCCCGGAAACTTCTCTACCTCATCGGGATTGGACAAGCTACCCTTCTGCTCGCCATGATTCCTGGCCTGACCGCAGGATCCATCATTCTGGAACGCGAAACCGGAAGACTGATCACCTTACAGGCAACCCATCTCAGCCCATGGACTATTGTCATTGGAAAGTGGATCGGGTCGGTTATGTTCGCATTGATTCTGATGTTAACCGCTATCCCGATCGTCATGCTGGGTCTCATTCTGGGAACCATGGACCTTTGGATCGTCTTGAAGCTCTATGTGCACCTTCTAATTACCATTTTCTGGGCGGGAATGACGGGAATCGCAATCAGCGCTATTGCCAAAACCGGTTACAGTGCGCTGATGGGGTCCTATATCTTTATTATTGCCATATGTGTTCTCACACCGGTACCAACTCTCCTGCAATTTGGAGGTATTGGATCAGAAATTGCACGCAATATCAGTCCTCTGGGATCGATGCTGAGCTTGCTCGCACCAGATATCTGGCTGCTTTTTACAGAACCCGCTTCAGGCCCAAGTCCACTCACCATTTACGCGACGTTTTGTTTGGGTAGTTCCTTGTTATCCGTGTTTGTAGCATGGCTGTCCCTGCGCAACCCTGATTCACCAACGATTCATCGACACAGCCAGCTGATTAACAATCGTCGTGATAGCTGGAAAAGAAAACTCACCTTCCCTTTCTACCTGTTTGACCCTCAAAAACGTCGCCGCCAGATCCCCCCTTTGATGAACCCTGTTTTTTCACGTGAACTACGTAGACGAATGCTAGGCCAAACAACAAATTTCATTCGAGCTATTTCCGCTGTTGTCATCTTCTCACTCATCCTTACCCTTTACTCGGTACTCAAAACCGTAGACGCAGCCAATTCACTACGCATTGCTGATTCCATCCGTGTCGTTGTTATTGCCTCCCAAGTTGTACTTCTATCCCTGCTGGCTCCACCACTGAGCGCTCCGGCAATCAGCCGGGAACGAGAACTGGGAACCATCGATGTCCTTCGATTGACCAAACTGGGACCCTGGAGAATCGTTCTGGGTAACTGGTATTACGCGATTATGGTCTCCATAACTATTCTCTCAGCAGCTTTTCCCATGTGGTGGGTCATGAAAACGATGCACGGGGTTCAAATAGAATCGCTTTATTATTCGATCTCCGTAATCCTCATGGCTTTGATTTGTGGGACGTTAGCCGGATTAGCGGCATCAAGTTTATGTCGACGAAGTGGAACTGCAATCGGTGTCGCGTATCTTTTTACTATTGCAATTCTATTCGGACCTCTCCTGCCGGTAGTTTTTTCCGATTCAATCAGTCCACAGTTGGAATCAAGGCTGCTTACGCTTAACCCTATTGTTGTATCTGTTCGTAACATTTCCGTAGGCTTATTCCATAACTTAATTGGTCCTGACTCCTGGAAGACGACACTGGGCTATTTAGGTATTTGCAGTAGCATTTTCATTTCTATTACCTGGTGGCGTACAGCCAGACTGTTTCGCTCAGGATAATGTTTAACCAGGGACCACTTTATGTACTTGGATCATCCTGTTATCACACGATTCTGTTCGTCCCCCTGGAGGCAATCGTTACTGCTGATTGGTTTCCTTCTTTGCTGTACCAGTCAGGCACAGGAAAAACCTTCCATCCCATCCCGTGTCTGGACCACAGCACGAACCCGACAACTGATCGTGGAAGCACTCAAACATGAAGATCCGTCCATACGAAGTCAGGCGCTCGACGCGCTGCGACAAATAGGTAATCCGGAAACCATCAAGGACATACGTCCTCTCTTGCAGGATCCTGTCGCTTCCATTCGTGTCGATGCCCTCACTGCCCTGGACTTTTTCCTGTCTCCACAGGAAAAAGTTTCTCTGTTGCCTGACCTCTGTACCGATGCTTCACCTGATGTGGCTAGCCAGGCTTTGAAGTTACTTGCAACCATCCCCGGTACCGCAGCCTATACGGCTCTACTTGAAATAGACACCGCCGTCAGGCCGGAATTGACACACGCCTGGATACGTGCACTCGCACAGCGCCGTGAAGTTCCGGATAACGACCTTGTATCACGCCTGTTAAAATCTCCAGACTTGGGATCTCAGTCAGGTGCAGCGATTCTCTTATCTCAACACCCCATGGCACTTTCACGTGCAGCGCGCCTTGAACTGCTAACACACTCGCATCCAGCGGTTCGATCCAGCGCGATTTACTCCTTCAAAGAGTCCTGTTCAAACAGCGAGATTCGAAACGCTGTCATTCCTGGACTTTCTGACAGATCGGCGCATGTCAGACGTATTACTCTGGAAACACTCATGGGAGAACCGATCACAGAAGAACTGATCACACCGCTGTTAACCGATTTCAGTGTCCCTGTACGCAGCACCGCTATCACATTCATTGCTTTGGGACAGCATGACAGAAAAATCGACATCCTGATTCACGCACTTTCTGACCCCGAAAAACTGGTGGCCCGAAACGCCTCTGACCATCTTGTAACTCTAAGCGACCCACAAGTGATTGCGCAACTGATTGCCCTTCTGGACAGTACCAAAGATCCGCTGGTTATTGAATCCACTTACATACTTGGAGAAATACAACATCGTCCTGCAATCAAGCAGCTTTCGAACCTCCTGGATCACGCTTCCAGTTACGTTCGCGCCGCGGTTTACGATGCACTCGGAAAGATCGGTGAGACTTCCATCGTTCCGCTTCTGTTGAGCCATGCAAAACAAGAACGCTGGCCAGCCCGCGAATCCTTGAATCGAACACTGGGGATCTTGAAGGACGAACGCGCCATTGACCATCTCCTGTCCGACATGCATTACCCAGACACACGGTCCATGGGGATCGACCCGAGCAATTTCATGGGAGCTTCCGCTCCCTATCCCCCACCTTACCCAAAAAATGACACCGCGGTTGCAACAGCTGCCGTGAAGGCTCTGGGCCATATCGGTTCACAACGTGCGGTAAGACCCGTAATGATTCTGGCTGCAGACGTTCTGCGTAATGATGCATTCTGGTCCAGTATCGCACAGACACTCGGTCAGCTTGGCCATCCCGAAGCAGCACCTGCCCTTGAGTTGATCGCTGTCGATGGCACGATCGTGCAAGGTACCCGGGAAGCGGTAATTCCGGCCCATGCACGCACCAAAGCCCTTGAAGCCATAGAACAATTACACCTCACGAAACTTACCAGTCGAATCCTTGAAACGCTACCAGCACGTTGTCCGTTTGAGGTCAGGCAGACCGCAGCTGAAGTACTCACCGCTTTAACAGGAGAATCCTACCGGGCACGTACCCCGATTCGAATCGGAGATCTTTTCCTGCGAAACACCCTGTCCACACCAGACGACCTCGCGGAACTGACCCTGAAAATCTGTTATAAAGAGTAGACGATCCCGATCCCTGAAAATCATCAACCACCGAAGCTAGCTTGTCCTGGCTGGGTGTTCTTGTTAAGCCGATTGTGCACATGTAGCCCTTCCAGAACAAATTCTGCAATACTTGCAAGCAGGGATTGCCGCATCGATCCATCACTCCATTCAGGTTCGTTCTTTTCAGCAAAACGAACCACCTCTTCCCTCATCTCCGGAAAAGAGTCCAGTTGATCGGAATAACGGGACACCGCCAATTGACTACCCGTTTCGAAAGTCAGGTCTTCCTCAAAACTGTCCACCGTATCGTGAAATTGTGAAATACGGAATTTTTCCTTGAACAACTGACGTATCGCTTCCTCTACCAGCGAATTTACTAGTTTGTCTTCCTGCCCTTCCTCTTCGCTCATCGTCAATTCTAATTTCCCTCGAGAACTAGCCGCCAGATGAACCAGATCGCATATCCGGGCAACCGTTTCGTTTTCTTTGCATTGAAGCGCACGTCGCTCTGCACTGGAAATCATATTTTCCATGTTACATATCGACATACGCACACTTACTCCCGATTGCTGATTGACATGAGAACTTTTACGCGCCAGACGGGAAACCTCTTCTATGACCTCTTTCATAAATTGGGGAACATGAACAACCGCTTCCGATTCACGCTGTACCCATGCATGGGCCTCGGATATCTGAATTCCTAAGGAACGCGTGACCGGATAATGGGTCTTGATTACCGATCCTATTCGGTCTTTAAGGGGAGTCACAATACGTCCTCTGTTTGTGTAGTCTTCAGGATTTGCGCTGAATACCAGGCAAAGATCCAATGGAAGCTGAATTGGAAAACCTCGAATCTGAATATCCCGCTCTTCAAGAACATTAAACAATCCTACCTGGATTTTGGGACTCAGATCAGGAAGCTCGTTCATGCAGAAGATTCCTCGATTCGTCCTGGGAATGAGACCGAAATGCATGACCTGTTCACTGGAAAGAGCATGCCCCTGGGCGTGCTTCATAAGATCTACCTCGCCAATCAGATCAGCGATGGTAACATCGGGCGTAGCCAGTTTTTCATGATATCGCTGTTCCCGACCAATCCATTGAATCTCGCAACTGTCACCATCTCTGTGAACACGATCGCGCGCTTCTCGAGAGATCGGATGAAAAGGGTCATCATTGATGTCAGAGCCGGAAACGATGGGAATCACATCATCCAAAAGATTAACCATTAGTCGCAACATGGATGTTTTTCCTTGGCCTCGAAGTCCCAGAAAAAGCATGTCATGGCGAGAAAGAATCGCATTCTGAATCTGCGGAATCACCGTTTCTTCATAGCCCAGAATGCCAGGAAAAAGGTCCCGGCCCTCCCTGAGGTTGTGAACGAGATTACGTCGCATCTCATCCTTTACAGAAACAACGACATACCCGCTTTCTCGAAGTTCACCCAAAGTACCTGGTCGATCAGTCATGGCCCTACTCAAATGACAAAGAGAAACAGATATCAGAAAAACACAATATAACCGGGTGTCTCCTCATTCACCATGTCGTGAACCGTATTAATGATCGTGCTCTGGAAAATCAAACCAAGTTATCTAGTCTAACTACATGTCAACCATTATGGTAAAAGCCTCTAGATTAAGTCATTGTTGTTCAAACAGTTGTTCATCCAACTGCCTGTTCTCGATCTCAACCAAAGGAATGTCAAATCATGACCGTCTTGCACACGGGTTCAACGAAAGCCTTTGAGGAAGGCTGGAGCCGTATATTCGGAAATCCCAAAACCAAGAAAAAAGCGAAAAAAAATACCGCCAGAAACAAACGCAAAGGGAAAAAAACAAAGAATTAGTATTGGAAACACTTTTATTATTTCCACGCCATTTTCTGGGTTGTGTTCGGATACCGGAATTTCTGTCCGCTTTCCACAGCACCCCATCGAACAGTTGTGAACCCTTTTTCCTGAACAGAACTTTCCCACAAGATTAATCATGCCTTCTTCTTTCTGGAACAGCTGCATAGCGGCTACTGTTTTTCTGATCACCGGTAGCGGAATGGTTTACAGTGACGACTGGCCACAATGGCGAGGTCTGCATCGTGATGGTGTTTGGCACGAAAATGGGATTATTGAATCTTTTGATACCGAACAACTTAAGCATCGCTGGAAAGCTCCTGTTTCGAGCGGCTATTCCGGGCCTACCGTAGCGCAGGGGCGCGTCTATGTAATGGACCGGATCGTTCAACCCAATCAACAAGAACGCGTACACTGTTTTGATGCGGAAACAGGCCGGCGTCTATGGACACATGCCTACAACTGTGAATATCGAAATATCAGTTATGAAGCGGGCCCTCGATCTTCTGTTTCCATTGAATCCGGTAAAGCTTACTCACTCGGATCAATGGGGCACCTGGTATGTATGGACGCTGTAAATGGCAGCGTACTATGGAATCGTGATCTCAACTCCGACTTTCAGATTCGCATGCCAACCTGGGGAATTGCCGGATCACCGGTAGTGGAGGATGACCTTGTCATTGTTCAAATCGGTGGTGCGCAAAATGCATGTGTTGTTGCATTTGACAAAACAACTGGCGAGGAACGCTGGCGCAATATAAGCGATGATACTTCTTATGCTTCTCCCATGGTTATCACACAGGCAGGCAAACGGGTTCTTGTCTGTTGGACCGGACAAAATGTTATCGGGATCGATCCCAAAACGGGAACGGTGTTCTGGAGTCAACCATTCCCGCCTCATCTATGGATCATTGGTATCGCAACACCCGTTGTACACAACGACCGATTGTTTCTTACCAGCTGTAATGACGGATCACTCATGCTGCAACTCGACCCGTCTCAACCCTCTGCCACCAAATTATGGCAACGAAAAGGGGAAAATGAACGGAAAACGGATGCGTTGCATTCCCTTATCTCAACCCCCTATCTAGAAGGCAACTATATCTACGGAGTCGACGCCTATGCCGAGCTTCGTTGCCTTGACGCACGTACCGGAGACCGGGTCTGGGAGGATCTTTCGGCCTTACCTAGGCTCCGTTACGGCACCATCCATATGATTCGGAATGGGAAAAATATATGGATGTTTACAGATCGAGGTGAATTGATAATCTGTCGACTTTCACCCTCTGGATATCAGGAGTTAAGTCGTGCGAAACTGATTGAACCCACAACGCAAATGCGGTTCCGCCCGCAGGAGCCGGTCTGCTGGTCCCATCCCGCCTTCTCTAATCGCCATGTGTTTGCGCGCAATGACAAAGAACTGGTCTGTGTCAGTCTTGAAAAGTAAACACCTCAATACCTCAGTCCTTCTTGGCCGGACAACCGTCCACAAAACCAAGATGATAGGCGCTGTCCATTCCACACAATCATATATTACGCAGTTTATGCAAGAATATCATGTACCACTCTTCCTCCTACATCCGTCAACCGGAAGTTCCGTCCTTGATAGGGATATGTAAACCTCTCATGATCAATACCCAGAAGATGAAGCATGGTTGCATGTAAGTCATTAACATGCACCACTTTCTCAATGGCGTTGTATCCTAACTCATCCGTAGAACCATAGGTTAATCCACCACGTACTCCTCCGCCTGCAAGCCACATGGAAAATCCACGTATGTGATGATCTCTTCCGGGTTGTTTTCCCTTTCCCTGAAACATTGGTGTACGGCCAAATTCCCCACCCCAAACAATTAAAGTGTCTTCCAGCATTCCACGCCTGTTTAAATCCTGGAGCAGTGCTGCCGTAGGACGGTCGGTAAGACCACAACAGGTGTTCATGTAAGAAACCAGATCACCATGGTGATCCCAGCCTCGATGATAGAGTTGAATAAATCGGACACCTCGTTCTGCCAAACGACGCGCCAGAAGACAATTGGCCGCATAGGATCCATCGACATTCCTGACACCATAGAGTCTCAGATTTTCCTCTGTTTCATCTGAAAGATCCATGAGTCCGGGTACACTGGTCTGCATTTGAAAAGCCAGTTCATATTGACTGATTCGAGTGTCAATTTCTGGGTTCGTTACGTTCTTATTACGATTTCTGTTGAGTGCGTTGATCGCGTCAACTACATCACGCTGTCGAATACGGTCCACACCATCAGGACTGTTAACATAATGGACAGCAGATCCTTTAGATCGAAACTCCACTCCCTGAAATCGGCTGGGCAAAAAGCCACTATGCCATTGTCGAGATGATATCGGCTGTGGATTACGCCCTCCTTCGGAAGTCAGTACGACAAAACCTGGTAGGTTATCGCTTTCCGACCCAAGACCATACGTAACCCAGGATCCCATACTCGGATTCCCCGGGATGGAAGTCCCCGTGTTCATCACCGTATGAGCCGGATCATGGTTAATCTGATCCGTCTGCAACGATCGGACAATACAGATTTCGTCTGCCATTTTTGAAATATGAGGTAAAAAATCACTGATCTCCTGGCCGGATTGTCCATGTTTTCGAAATTTAACAAGCGGCCCGAGGCACCTCAAGGTTTGCCCCTGCAGTTGGGCAATAGGCTGTCCCTGCGTAAAAGCAGAAGGCATGGGCTGTCCATCCATTGCTTTCAGTTTAGGCCGATAATCAAATGTTTCAAGATGAGAGGGACCGCCAGCCATACACAAGAAAATGACGCGTTTTGCCTTGGGACGCCAATATGACATCGGATAACGAAACCGT
The DNA here is from genome assembly GCA_963996245.1 of uncultured Planctomycetia bacterium. Classification (GTDB taxonomy): domain Bacteria; phylum Planctomycetota; class Planctomycetia; order CAXEIY01; family CAXEIY01; genus CAXEIY01. Next base: position 20,005 of record CAXEIY010000291.1, read on the forward strand.
TCTGAGGGCTCTTCATTCGCCGACACAGATCGCTGTTTGTTCAGCAGCATTCCTAATGCCATAGCGCCCAATCCCGAAGAAGCACGCTGTAGGAAAAGGCGTCTAGCCCATGATTGTTTTGTCCAATAAGGTTTTTCCACAACCTAGTTCCTCATTATCGTTTCATTGAGATTTAACACTACACGGCATGCGGAAATCCAAGCTGCCACTTCCATACGGTTTAAGCTGGAAGGCACACGATAGTTGCCTATCACCAGCAACCGGTCTGCTTCCTGAGGGTTCTTGTCATAATGGCCCCGGTGGACTCGAACCAGATCCCGCAAAACTTCTCTTTCTCGCTGATCAGGATTGCGTGAAAGCACATGAACATAAAGCCAGGCTACACGATCCCTGTCAGTCGATCCGCCTTCCTGAATCACCCGGACAGCCAGCGACCGAGCAGACTCTACAAAGGTGGGATCGTTCAACAAGGTCAGTGCGGCCAATGGGGTATTCGAAATTGGTCGCTGAGCAACACATTGTTCTCGACTTGGCGCATCAAAAGCAAGCAGCATCGGATGCAGGAAGGTTCGCTGCCAATGCATATAGAGTCCCCGTTTATATTGGGACACACCAGAACTCGTCTGGTAAACACGTTTAGGAAAATTAAGGTACGAATAATATCCCTCAGGCTGGTATGGTTTGATACTGTTTCCGCCAATCGTTTTCACTAAAAGACCACTTACCGCCAGAGCATTATCACGAATCAATTCCGCTTCGATTCGAAATCTTGACTGTCTAGAAAACCATCTATTTTCGGGGTCTGCTAGTTCTGATTCCACCTGAGGATTCGATGTTTGACGATACGTCTGTGATGTCACCATTAACCGCACTATATGTTTCACATCCCAGCCACTCTCAATCAATTCAACGGCCAGCCAGTCCAGCAAAGCAGGATGAGTAGGCCATCCTCCCTGTAAACCCGTATCATCCACAATCGGTGAAAGGCCTCGACCGTAAAATAGACGCCACAAGCGATTGATCCACACACGTGCTGTCTGAGGATGATCCCGAGAAACCAGCCATCGCGACAGATCTATTCTGGAAAGTCGACGGTTCCCATCAAGACTTCCCCCCATAAAATCGGGCACACCAGGTAACACAACTTCACCAGATTGATCCATCCAGTCGCCACGTTCCAGAACACGCGTGATTCGAGGTTCACCTGAAACTGGACTGATCGTCTGACGAATCATTTTGTTCAACCTGTTTTGATTTTCAGTCAGTCTTTTCAATTCTTCTACTAACTTTAGTTTTTCAAGTTCTCCCGTCTCTTCTATACGTGATTTCAAAGTCTCTACCATCTCTTCTTGTTGCACTAGCAACTTACTTTGTTCTTTGGCAGGAACATTCAGATTACCTTCCGGATTGCCATTCCCTTTTTGCTGAATATCGGAAAAAAATGCCGCAAAGCGATAAAAATCCCGCGTGGTATAGGGATCGAATTTGTGATCATGGCATTCAGCACAACCCAGTGTTGCTCCCATCCAGACAAGCGATGTTGTTCTTACACGATCCGCTGCATATTTCGCCAGGTACTCCTCCGGTTGCACCCCTCCCTCAATCGACGTCATCCCAAGCATGTTATAACCGGAAGCGACTTTTTGCTGTACCGTTGCCCGGGGCAAAAGATCACCTGCAATTTGCTCCACCGTGAACTGATCGAATGGAAGATCGTCATTAAATGCATTGATCACATAGTCCCGATATGGAGAAACCGATCGTTCCTGATCACCATGGTAACCGACCGAATCAGCGTAACGTACCAAATCAAGCCAATGGATGGCCATTCGCTCCCCAAAATGTAACGAAGCCATAAGACGATCTACCAATTTTTCATATGCCATGGGATGACGGTCAGATACAAAGTCTTGTACCGCCCTCGAGCCAGGAGGCAAA
>CAXEIY010000292.1:0-35575 GCA_963996245.1 uncultured Planctomycetia bacterium
ATGCGATTTCCTGTCCCTGGCTGTTGAAAAGCACAAGGATGGCATCCATACGTGAGTCGATTCGCTGGGCCCAGCAGTCAACGATCAAACGTTCGCCGGAAGCCAGTTTGATCTTGTAGTAATCCATGTCCGATCCGCCATTGGATCGGCCATTGATGATGGTGTTGAGTGTGATTTCCTGGGCTTGGTCCGAAACATTGTTGGCATCGTTTTCGGTGATCTCGCGATGGTCAGAAATCGTAAACGCACGTGGGTTGGATACACCATAATTTCCGCTGGCGTGCAAGTCATACACACCGACAGGAACCTCTTTAGCAATGGTCACAGTAAACTGATTAGCAATCGGTTGCGGTGTATCCTTGCCATCTACCATTTGTGTTTTTTGAATGGCAGTAATACCGGGATGTGTGAAGTGCAGTTGATCGACCCCTTCGAGGTCGGATCCTGTAATGGTTACGTCCACGGAGTGGCCCTGTTGTCCACCGGGGGGGAAAACGGACATCACTCGAGTACTTGGTAATTGTCCGTACAGAGCGGATGTCGTGAACGTTATCCACGTAAGAGATACGGCGAGAGAATTACATAAAAACGCTTTTGGCACAAAGCACTTGCGCACGGCTAACACAAGCAGCTCCTTCTGTATAATTATGTTTTACGGGCAGGTCTGCAAAGCACTTCATGAACCAGTGCAGGCATCAATTCCTTACACGATTCACGGCTAAAACGCAGGACAACGCAAAGGGTGTGTTGATAGGCGGGCCCTAATTACGTCTTCCCAATCTCTTAAAACATCCTACCTTGCGGAATCGGACTTGGGAAGCAAAAACATGGCAAAAAAGAATCGCTCCCTAGGACGGAACCCGCACCTTTGAGGTACGTTGCCTATGGGAGCGATTATGTTCTTTAGATTATGCCAAAAAACAGGAATCTAATGGTTGAAGAGGAATTCTTTTGTTTGCAGAAGCGCCCAAACAACGTCCTCGTATGCCTGCCGCTTCTTATCCTCTTCCGCACCGTTAATATGTCCCAGTGCTACTTGTAACTCTTCGCCGTCTGGTTGGCGTGCATAAAACCAGTGGTAAAGCTCACGCACCTTGTCGTCAAGGGCACGGTCGTCCTGTTTGGCTAAGAGGGCGGCACGACCATTGTCGTCAGATAGTTTACTTTGGATCTCACTGGAATTGAGCATGTGAAGGCTCTGTGCCAAGTTCGCTTCCGAGGAGCGTTCACATTCACAAGCGCTATCTGCTTGGGGACGTCCAAAGATGGTGAGAAAATAGTTGCCCTGATTAGGAGCCTTCAATTCAATTGTTCGCGTTCCAGAGGGGTAATTATTACCAAAATTGGGTTTGGTGTTGGTTACCTGATGAATCGCGTCATACAGGACCTCCGCCGGGAGGCGTTTAGGATAATAACGGGAAAATTGTTGCTTATCCCCCACGTTGTATTCATTGGGAATGGAACTGAGCTGATAGGTGGTTGAGTTGGTAATGGTTCGAACCAGCTCTTTCAGATCAAAACCGGATGCGATGAAGTGCTGTGCCAACGCCTCCAACAGTTGTGGATTTGATGGTGGGTTTGTGACACGCATGTCATCTTCGGGTTCGACCAGCCCACGATCAAAGAAATGCTTCCAGTATCGATTGACGAGCGAATGAGCGAAGAATCGGTTATCCGGTTGTGCCATCCAGTCCACGAGCTTGTGCCTGGGGTCCTGATCAGGAGCCAAGGCGAGCGTGGGCGCGTCGAGAGGGGTGGGCTTTAGATTCTCACCGGATCGTGGGTTCTTGGCTGTGGCAACACCATGGTTGTGGAAGATGGCGTTTTCACCTACTCGATCACCCTTTTTCTTACCTATCCGTGAGAAGAAGGCAGCGAATCCGAAATAGTCATTCTGACTCCACTTTTCGAACGGGTGGTGATGACACCGTGCACATTGGATACGCAGTCCAAGAAACAATTGCGCCGTATCCTCCACCTGTTCATTGATCTGAGAAACAGAACGATACCATACCGCACCCGGGGTTGATTCAGGGTCACCCGTGGCGGCTATGATTTCACGTACAAACTGATCGTAGGGCTTGTTGTAATACAGGCTTTTACGGATCCAGTCGCGAAAACGGTAAACACCCGGCTGATTGTTGCCACCGGCATTTTTATTTCTAAGGACAGCATTCCATTTGACCGTGAAGTAGTCGGCGTACCCCGCACTGTCGAGCAGTCTGTCAATTAGTTTGGCTCTTTTTTCTGGATCCGTGTCATTAGCAAATTGCTGAACCTGATCCGCTGTAGGCAGGCCCCCGGTGATATCGATAGATACACGTCTGACGAAAGTGTGGTCTGCGGCCAACTGAGAGGGTGGAATACCCAAATTTTTCAGTTTGTCAAAAACGAGTTCATCCACGAAATTGGAAACTTCTGGAACCATCGCGATGGGAGCTCCCAGCGGAATGGCCGCACGGAAGGTATCGACACTGGTTTGATAACGAGCCATGATGGCCACCTCGCCTATCATATCGTTGGTTTCCATCACTCCCCATACTTTTGCGTCCTCCACATCTTCCTCGATGATGCTGGCCAGTTCCGGGTCATTTGGTTCATATTGGGCCATGCGAGTGACGTCTTCGGTCGTGCCATCTGTGTAATAGGCTGTGACGGCGAGCTGCTGACGTTCAGTGCGGTTCATTCGCCGTGTACTAGGGAAGACTTCAATCCGTTCAATAACAGGATCGTCAGGTTTTCCATAAGGCATGCCCTGGGCAATCCAGCGGTAGAGGATCGTGTATTCGTAGTCTTCCGGGCTCATCCTGCGTCCACCACCGTGGGGAACTTGTCCGGAGGCTTTGGTTAACAGAAGGCTGCGTTCTGGTGCGGCTGGAAACAAACGTCGACCGCGAACTTCCTTTACCAAGTATTCGTAATCTTCTTCCGGCTCATATCCCAGAAGTGACAATTTGAAGCCATTTTGTCCGCTAGCTTTCCCATGGCAACCCCCTCCGTTACAGCCCAGCTTGCTAAAGATCGTAACAATCTGATTCGGAAAGTTGATCATCAGTTCTTCATTAAACTGAACTACGCGGATGACGGTCTCTGTGGCCAGTTCCTGAGCATTTTGAGCAGTAATCGTCACGGTTCCGTCGGCAAGTGGCGTGACCAGTCCGGTACTGTCCACCTCTACGATTCCTGATGGTTCCGGGGTGAACGTCACTTCATGAGTCATATCGTGCTCTTGACCACTCGAAAAGTGGCCTGTCACGATGAGCTGTTGACGCCCATGTTTTCCACGAATCAGGAGGTCGCCTGATTCCAGCACGGGACCGATCGACAGACGCTGCAATTCTCCGAGATCACCTAGGCCTACGGCTCCTGACGGCAGTTCCTGAGCCTGAACGGCTCCTAGAACCATTAAAAAGCACAAAGTCGTTGTGATCCTAGTAAAGCGCTGCATGTTTTCTCCTCGCGCATTCTTTTTAGTTTTGTCGACGAGATGCCGCTTTTTATGCGGGTCATCATAAGGGCCGCTTGGATCCGTTCAAGCCAAGGCCCGAAATCGTGAACAACGTATCAGAAGATAATATAGCAATTGTGTCAATAAACAAGCGTTTATAAATTGTCGCAAAGGGAAACATATGATTCAAGTGGGAATCTCTAAATTCACCTCCCCATCCCTCTGACAACGGTTTGCTATCTTGTTTAACATCGGGAGTCGGGTTATGCTTTAAATGGGTGTTGTAACAGCGTAAAGGCCCCCTAAACTGTGGCGGATGGGGACCATGCGAATTCAAACTTATCGTACTACAAGTCTAACATCCTATAGCAACCATAACACGCTGTTTGCATCAGGAAATGGTATCGGTGTCATTATTACCTTGGAAAAGGTGGCTGAAACTCCTGGTTTCAGATTCAATTCAGGGAGGTGATGTAAATGCTAGGATTGTCTGGGAAGGAATTTCGCCTTTGTGATGGTACTTCCCGTAGAAACTTCCTTCAGCTGGGAAGTTTGGGGATTGCTGGACTGTCGTTATCAGACCTGTTGAAGTTACGTTCGGAGGCATCTGCTGCAGGGAAGCCTTTGAAGAAGACATCGGTCATTTTTTTGGAGCTGGCCGGGGGGCCCACCCAATTTGAGACCTATGATCCCAAACCCCTGGCTCCCATGGAATACAGGGGAGAATTTGGTGTTACACAGACTGTACAAGCAGGAGTCCAGTTCTGTGAATTAATGGGGCGACAGGCGACCGTAATGGACAAACTGGCCATTGTTCGTTCCATCGCGCATGATTCGAATAGTCATGACCCTTCGAGCCATTTAACACAAACCGGCTATTACAAGAAGGGGCCCAAAGGAGGGCCCGCCCAGATGCCGTGTATCGGTTCCGTTGCGGCCAGGCTGAGAGGGGCCAATGTATCAGGAATTCCACCATACGTTTCTATTCCTCACATCATGCGCAATGGTGGTCCGGCATACCTGGGGAAAGGGTTTCGTCCTTTCGAAACTAACGGTGATCCCAACAAGAAAGATTTTGAAGTCAGGAATCTTACCCTGACCGCAGGTCTGGAGCAGTCTCGCCTGGACCAGCGACGACAGCTTTTGGCGTCTTTGGATGAATCACGACGGGTCCTTGGCACCAACCAAATTGCTGAATCAATGGATGAGTTTACGCGCCAGGCATTTGAAATGGTTACAGGTGATCGGGCTCGATCTGCTTTTGATTTAGACCAGGAAACGGAAGTAACTCGCGATCGATATGGTCGTACTACGTTTGGTCAAAGCATGCTTTTGGCAAGGCGTCTTGTTGAGGCGGGAGTGACGTTTGTTTCGGTTCGGGTTGGCGGTTGGGATGACCACAACAAGATTGTTTCGTCGATGAAAGCCAAAGGCCCTGCCTTTGATCATGGTGTTGCTGCTCTTGTGCATGATATCTATGAGCGGGGATTAGATCAGGATGTTTTGATCGTGGCCATGGGAGAATTCGGGCGAACTCCTCGGGTTAATGCGAATGCGGGACGAGATCACTGGGGGGCCGTAATGAGCGTGTTGCTTTCCGGTGGCGGGCTGGCAGTCGGACAGGTAATCGGCGCTTCGAATGGTAAAGGAGAGATTCCGACCCGGAATTCCTATCGGCCAGAAAATGTACTTGCGATGGTTTATCGCCATTTGGGTATTGATCCGAAAACAACGTTTGATGATCGATCCGGACGTCCACGCTATCTATTAGAAACCAGCGAAGTGATGGAAGAATTGCTGTGAGCATGGATTTGGCCGTTTACCGATGTGGGCATCGCTCCAGCCTTGGTTTTTTTGAACTTTGCCGAATCAGGATCTCTTTGTGGTGTCGTTCCATACTGGTTATAATTAGAGAATCTGGCTCCTTCGCGCGTTCAGAATGAAAGGGTTGCCTTCTCGTTTGGTACCCGTAATCGAGTTTTCCCGCTGTATTTAAGAGGTGTCCTTTCGAACTTAATTGCATCTCTTTCGCACAGGGGATAGACTCGCGAAAGTTACCCTGTGTTGCCGGGTAGTGGGGACTTGTGAGAAGATTCGTGCTGATCACACCGAATTTGCGGATTTTGCCGAATAATGGGCTAGGGAAAAATCTTTCCGTGACCGATTCACTTATCAGATGTTTGTGTTTTTGTGTTTTTGAGTGAGAGTAGAAAAACGTGGCTACTATTGATCAAGAAAAGACTTCGAAGCTTGTTTCCGGATCCGATATTCTGATTGAATGTTTAATCGATCACGGTGTGGATGTCGTGTTTGCATATCCTGGTGGCGCCAGTATGCCGATTCACCAATCGCTAACACACTACCGGAGCAAACTGCGCACGATCTTACCTCGGCACGAACAAGGGGGGATTTTTGCCGCAGAAGGGTATGCGCGATCTTCGGGAAAAACGGGAGTATGTGTTGCTACCAGTGGCCCGGGGGCGACCAATCTGATGACCGGGCTGGCAGACGCAAAAATGGATAGTTGCCCGCTTATTGCGATTACCGGACAAGTGGGTACTGCTGTAATCGGCACCGATGCGTTCCAAGAGACTCCGACCGTTGAGATCAGCAGAGCAATCACAAAACACCACTATCTGGTTACTCGGGCTGAGGATATTGTACGGGTCGTGAAAGAAGCGTTCTATATCGCGTCATCTGGACGTCCCGGTCCAGTGATTATAGACATCCCCAAGAACATTCAAATGACGCAGATTGTCCCCGATTATCAGGGAGAGATCAACCTGCCCGGATATCACTCTCAATATCAGGCTCTTCCCGAACAGTTAAACCAGGTAGTTGCCGCTATTCAACGTGCCAAGAAACCGATTATTTACGCTGGAGGAGGTCTGATATCTGGAAATGCTGCGGACGAACTTCGTCACTTTGTCCGTCAAACGGGGATACCCGTAGCTACGACCATCATGGGAATGGGCGTTTTTCCGGCTGATGATCCGATGTCTCTTCATATGTTAGGAATGCATGGAACGGTATCGGCCAATCTTGCAGTCAATGATGCCGACCTTCTGTTGGCTCTGGGAGTGCGATTTGATGACCGAGTTACCGGGAAGGTCGAAGAATTTGCTAAACATGGAAAGATTATTCATATCGATGTCGATGCTTCGGAAATTAACAAGAACAAGGAAGCCCATATACCTATCGTGAGTGATGTGACCTATGCGTTACGAGAGCTGAATCAACTGGTAAAGAAAGTGGATTGTACGAAATGGTTGGATCAAATAACCACATGGAAGAAAACGGAGCCTCTTCGTTATGATCAACGGGAGGATTGTATTTTACCTCAGTATGCCATCGATGTTTTGTGGCAGAAAGTGAGCGAGCATAACCCCGTGATCAGTGTGGGGGTTGGACAGCACCAGATGTGGGCAGCTCAGTACTGTCGTTTTCATCAACCACGTTCTTTTCTGAGTTCTTCAGGATTGGGCGCCATGGGATTTGGATTGCCCGCTGCTTTGGGGGCACAGGCTGCCTTTCCCGATCGATTGGTAGTTGATATAGATGGCGATGGCAGTTTTTTAATGAATATCCAGGAACTGGCAACTGCCCATTGTGAAAAACTGCCTGTGAAGGTTTTCCTATTGAACAACCAACATCTTGGAATGGTGGTGCAATGGGAGGATCGTTTTCATGCGGGAAACAGGGCGCATACTTATCTAGGACCAATCGATCGTCCCGAGGCCATTGGACAGGGAGCTACACACTGCGAAAACCCCTATCCGAATTTTGTTCAAATTGCCGAGAGCTTCGGTCTGGTGGGGCGTCAGGTGCGTGAAAAAGATGATCTGGACGATGCAATTGAAGAAATGCTTTCCAGTGAAAGCGCTTTTGTGCTGGATGTGCTGGTTCCCTATCAGGAGCATGTTCTACCCATGATTCCTTCGGGGCATTCCGTAAAGGATATAATTCGCCAATAGTGCCGTCCGAACAAAATCGCTGTCAGAAGTGAAGGATTGCCAGCACATGGCCTTCTTCCTGTTCGTGGGGACCGATATGTTGCGTGGAGCAAAATTCCACCGGTTGACCAGGCCCTCGATTTGCGCAAGATCCATCTGACAAAACAGTCCTCTGTGCCAGTTCCCCAGGCTGAGCCAGTTGTTTGACGCTGTCAATGGGCTGTGTATCCCATAATAAGTCAACTTCCCGCCACTCGTGAAACCCTGTCCGGGGTAGCGATTAAGCGGTGATTCAGTGATGTTGCAATTTTAGATAAAAGTGAATGGTATGATTGTGACGATAACAACGATGTTGTCGATAGTGCCGAATGCAATGGATGGTGTCTGCCGAATGCAGATGTCCGATTTCAGACGGCAGGTGTAGTGTCGTGGCAACGGTTTGAAGATGCGTTTCAGCCTGATGTATTTTACGGAAGGAATCGTAAGCTTATGTCATTTCATCGTGTCAATTGGGTTCTGCTTGCTTTGCTGCTTATGAATGTTCGAAGTGAACTGAAAGCACAGGTTGAAGACGATGATGTCACCAATCATTTTGAGAGAACCGTGTTTCGCTGGACAGGATTTGAGGTTCCTGACTATCAGGAATCCGATTTCGGCATTCCCTTTGCCACGGATCGTCCAGATTTCACCGAGGCTGCCAGTACCGTGGGCAGGAATCGTGTTCAGTTGGAAACGGGGTATCGTTTTTCTCGAGATAACGACACGGGAAGTCGCGTCGATAGTCATGCTTTCGCCGAACAGTTATGGAGGATCGGAATTGGGCGGGAATGGTTGGAGCTGCGATTGGCATGGAATTATTTTTCAGAACGCAGCGGTTTACCCGGGCAGCGCGATACCGTCGACGGGGGTGACGATCTTCAGCTTGGGTTTAAGATTGCTCTAACCGAACAGGTGGGTTGGTTACCGGCAATGGCTCTGATCCCCCAGGCATTTCTTCCTACCGGTGCGGAATCGTACAGTTCCGAAGAGGTGTTGCCAGGATTGAACTGGGTATATAGCTGGGATATCAAGGAAGGTGTGTTTTTTGGAGGCAGTACACAGGTCAATCGGGTTTCTGATGATGTCGGAGAAGCCTACTCGGAATGGGCTCAATCGTTAACGTTTGGGATGGATCTGAATGAACGGCTTGGAGTGTATGGGGAGTGGTATGTGTTAGCTCCCCATGCGGCACCAGATCAATCGGATGTAGACGTAGAGCATTATCTCAATGGCGGCTTTACTTTCATGATGCACGAAGAACTCCAGTTCGATATTCGTGCTGGCATGGGGTTAAACCGGGCTGCGGAAGATCTTTTTGTAGGTACCGGACTGTCTCGCAGGTGGTAAGTTTGCCAAGGTTGCGTTCGGGGTTTTCACGGTGCCCGGTTGATTTCGATCTTTGGATTGAAAGATAACCAGTCATATCGTGCTACTTGCGAAAAGATGATTCTTACAGCACGATGGCATTTATGGGTTTCCGGATTTTGTCCTGTTGCTTTTTCTGGTGACAGGTCCCTGGCCATTCCAATCAGACACGAATGGAACGGGAACGTTATTGCTTCACAGGTTTTTTTGCAGTAAAGACGTACGCAGCAGAAAAAATAGGCATAGCAAGAAAAATCCATAACCCGATATGGAAACTCCCTGAGAGTTGTTTAGCCCAGGCCAGAGTCAGGGGCCCCAGGCCTGAGGCAATGACACCGACAGAAAAAGCCGCTCCACATACCGCGCCCTGATTCTTGCGACCATAAAAGTTCACCCAGATAATCTGCCCTGTGCTGCGCATGATTCCTCCAAAAAATCCCATTATCACAGCGTACAGGATCGCCATATACGGAGTGGGAAGATAGATCAGCAGCAGTGTGTCGATAGCCAGAAGCAGCATTGCTGCTCCCATCAGATACTGGGATGCCAAACGGTCCGTCAGATAACCAAAAACGAGTGTAGCTCCGGTGCCCACTCCCGCCTGAATTGCTATCAGACCAATGGCGTAGTCACGGGAAACGCCGTGTGCCTGAAGGAGCGAGACCTGATGAAAAACAAGACCGGTTCCTACCATCGCTGAGGTGGCCAGAACGGAGAGGAGCTTCCAGAATGAAGGGTCTCTCAGAGCTTCCGCTCGGCTCCATGAAACCTCCTCTTGGTGGAGGTTCTTCTCCTGTGGATTTCCCGGATTCTTGAGAGGAGTGAATCTCAGATCAGGGAAAAGACCAAGGTCTTCGGGGCGATTTCTTATCAGAATCAGAGGCGCAAAGATCATCAGTGCCCAGCTCGCAAAAGCGAGCAGCATCCATGTGTATCGCCAGTCAAATATTCCTATCAGGTAATTGACGATCGGTGGGACCGTCATGGTGGAAAAAGCCCCTCCGATGCCGACCACCCCAATGGCAAGACCGCGGCGATGTTCAAACCATTCGCCAATCAGCCAGTTGGAGAACAGCGGTAACATGCCCTGACCGAAACATCTTAGCATTAGAAAACCGATGTAAAGGGCGGCGAGGTTTTCCAGGTGAGCCATCCACATGCAGGCTAATCCGAGTAGAACGCCTGCTAGGGGGATCATCAGTCTTGCACCAAACCGGTCAACCAGGCTTCCGCTGACCGGAAGCAGAAAACCCGCCACTATCGTGCCCACTAGATAGGCGAGTGAATAATCAGAAAGGTTGATATACTGCAGATCATGCAGCATCGGATCAACCATGGTCATCACGCAGTAGGTTTGTCCGGGGCCGGACATGTAATGCCCCACCGCCGCTATCAGAATGATGACCCAGCCGTAATGCAGGAAAAACAATTTACGTGAGGGCACTGGAGGTGCCAGGTGGCGAGATGATGGCAAGTGAGTTCGACGTGGTGGGGTACAAGGTTGTGTGTAGAACAGTAATCTTAACTTGTAGTGTTAATGCTTGGATTGTGCAATCCCCACCACCCATTATTGTGTCGAATACATTCTGACATCAGTGCCTTTCACATCGGGGCGATACGTTTTGAACCCATGTCTGTGGTCAGGAGGACGTGGGCATCGAAACTTTCAGCGAGCAACTGACATTTTTTGTCAGCGTGCGCCGCGTCATTCCAGAGATTTTCATGTTCCCAGGGGTCCGACTCCAGATCAAATAGCTCTCCCACACCTTTCCCGTGATAGACACACAGCTTGTAGTGGCGTGTACGGTGCATCGTGGCAAAAGTTCCGGTCCCGCCGGTAAAGTACGGGTCCAAAGCATCATAATATTCACTGCGTACAAATCTTCGGTGATGATGACGGTCTGATTCACCAGTCAAAATGGCACGCAGACTGGTACCCTGCAGATATTCTGGCGCGTCCACTCCTGCCAAATCCAGCAACGTGGCGGACAAGTCCAGCATTTCCACTAACGCGTCGCTTTTCATCTTCTGCATAAAATGCTTTGGCCAGGAAATGATCAGTGGCACCCTTACCAAACCTTCATAGAAGCGGCAGCCTTTATACATCAGCCCGTGATCCCCCAGGGCTTCTCCATGGTCGCTGGTAAAAATAATGACCGTATTGTCGCGTTGGCCTGTTTCATCCAAAACGCTGAGAATTCGCGCAAACTGATCGTCAATTTGAGCAATCATTGCGTAGTACCGTGCCTGGGCGCCTTTCGCGTCATGTTCGAATGGGGTACGAATTTCATCCTGAAAATCACATTCTGACAGTTGGGACTGGGCTTCTAAATCGCTTTCCTTGAAATGTGGCCCCGGCATAGACTCCGGATTAAATTGTTCGGCATAGGCACGTGGTGGAGTAAACGGTGGATGCGGATCATAGATGTTTACATTTAACAGCCACGGTCGGTCGTGTTTTTGTCGAATAAATTCAATCGACCGTTCCGATGCCCAGGTAGTCTGGTGTAATTCAGCCGGCACGCGGTCGTCGCTTTCTCGTAGGGTTTCCAGATCACCTCCTTGTGAACGTACCCATTCTGCATAGTCATGGCCTTTTTCCCAATCATCACGCGGTGCATGACTAAATTTCCAGTAACTGAAACCATCATCAATCCGTGGTTCCGTCCGTTTGCCGGAACTCTGCAAATGAAACTTCCCTACCAATCCACAGGTATATCCAGCATTCGCAATCAACTTGGTAATAACCGGAGGCCAGTTGGGAAACGAATCATTGCCATTGCGAGTGTTATGAACTCGGCTCGGATAAAGCCCACTCATGAAACTCGATCGGCTTGGAGTACAGATAGGGCTCTGACAATACGTATGGGTGAAGGCGACCCCTTTGTCTACCAGGTTATCCATTACTGGAGTACGAACATGCGGATTCCCCAGCGCTCCAATGGTGTCAAATCGTTGTTGGTCCGTGCAGTACCAGAGAATATTCGGCTGTTGGCTCATTGCGTATGGTTACCTGTCGCGTTATCGCTTTTATGAACGGTGTTCCAGTGTGTCGTTTTTTCCTGATCTCGACACCTTCCACATACCATCAATAACGGACCTGTGATCACGGGGATGCTAGTCTTAGCACACGGAGGATCCTGTCTCGCTATTTCAATGCAGAGCAGTTCAGATGATGGCTTGTGTATACAGGAGTTTGGGGCGGTGTCGAGATATGTTAACTTTTCGGGATGCTGTAGGTGAGTCCGTCTTTCCGATTCAAAGAGAATCAATACTTTGAACCTCGTATTAAATAACGAAAAAGTTATGGAATTATTTTCATTCTGTCGGCGAGACTTGATTTGAGAAAGATGTCGTGGAATTCATCAAGAAGTTCTTCCGATGAAGAGTGAAAATGTTTCATGAACGCCCCTTCGAATCCTTTCTCGTTAAGGTCGTCAAAGAATTTTACTCGATAAACTTCTTCGCTCGTTTTGTTAATCAAAAAAGCAATGAACCATGCCCCAAGGTCATAAGCTATTCTTGCGTGCTTACCATAAGGAATGTTCTGGATGCTTTCCCCGTCTGGAAGGTCTTTTAGTGAATTCATTTTCCGTTTCATTTGTTCTTTTAAATAGCCTGTCCTAACCCCCGGTTGTTTTGAATAAAGTAACTGAGCCATGTATTCCGCTCCGCCTTCTGTCCACCATGGGTTTTCCTGAGTCCTGCTTTTTCTTTCGGATTCATTCTTGCTGTGAATATGTGCGTGTTGATAGACATGGAAATATTCATGCAAAACCACGGGCTTATAATCTTCCTCTTCTGGACCAGGAAATTTTCCTGATAACGTTATGATAAAACCGGACCAGAGTTCGTTTTCGTTTCGCCTCAAGTTCAAGCCGGCATTACCATCTTTGGCATAGGTGGCAAAGTTATACCCTCTGTTTAAACAGTTCCGAAGACGAATGGTCGGATCTTTTTGCTTTCTGAGGTCACAATATTTTATATCTAATTCTGCAGCAGCTGTTTCACTGCTGCCCACAATCCAATACTCCAGTGGCCCATAGTTTCCCCAGGCAGCGGACGCTATTTCATACCATTGCTTAGTCAGCTGAATCTGGGAGTTAGAAACATCACCAGCGGCAAAAAACTCAGCCTTCTTGGAGATTGTGTTCCCCCAATTGTCTGGTTCAGACGAGGTATCGGTGAGGGGTTCGATTTCGTCTGTGTCTGATGGTTGTCTGCCAGTCCTGTTCCCTTGCGGTGTGGGAATCAGTTGTCCACACCCAATTGCCAATAAACCTGCAAGAATTGGAAACAGTGTTTTCATGATCTGGGTAGCATTCGGTCCTGGAATTCTGATTTCGAGAAATTTATGATGGTGTCCTTGAATTTACAGGATGTTTTCAGACCTGAAACGAATTTTGTTCAGTTCCAAAATCTCTGACCTCAATTAGAGTACGTGACAAGCAACAGAACTGGAAACGTACCGACCGGGATGGCGATGTTCTTCTTCATAAACGAGCTTCGATTAAAGTTGTACGGGATAACGTAGAATCCTGGTTCACCATTCCGATTCAGAAAAAGGGAGAGGATTTTCGCTACGGAAACGACGGTTCTCCTCCATTCCTTACACGAACATAGTGAGTTACCATAGCGAAGAATCAATCAATCTCCCACACAACAATGTTACTAAGGGGATAGCGGAGGATACATTTTGCGACTGCACTCCCAGTCTCCGAATCAAAAGGCAGGCCGTGATGCGTGATACAGGAAGATCGTGGGCAATAACGAATGGTCCTCTTTTCTTGGCGGTCTTCTTTTTTGTAATCGGGACGGTGAGATTGGCAGCCGATCATAATAAGTTTCTCCGCCTTGAATTAAGCAAAGCAATCAGTAAACCTGCGGCTTACGATAGCCAGGGATACGGTTATCTGCTGGTGCCTTCGTCCAGTTCGGATGGAGGGCAGAGTGTTACCTTGAAAGTCTCACCGAATCCGTATCCAGAATCGATTTCGGATTTCTCGGCGACGGTATCGCTTCCCGTACTGTTTGAAATGACCGAGTTGTCATTGTTTTCCGCAGGCCTTGTCGTCGATCGCCAGGATCGACTTCACATTATCTGGACAACCAGAGAAGGTCTGACCGGTTACAGTGCTGTAGAGACACAGCGATTACGAAACGGACACACTAAACCTCGTTGGTTGAATCCGGTCAGCCAGGAGGAGGGAGGGATAACACTAGCCCAGGTCCGGTCATGGGCAGGAGACATCGTTCGTGCGCCCGACGGCGGGGTTTGGTTGACGTGGACGACAGGTCGCGTGAGGGACTCGGAAGTGACGGTGCACCTTGGCACGGTCCGAGATGGATCATGGCAATCCGTCGAACTCGAAAGAGGGGAAGGGTTGTATCCCGCCACGCTACTATTCTCGGAAGACGGAGACTCTTTCCATGTCGCATGTGGCGACACCAAAGGAGGCACGCATTATCTGGAGGGGAAAATTTCTGAGTTGGAGAACGGGACGTGGCGTTTCCAGAGGAGACACTCAGGACACCGGCCGGCTCTCACTGAAACACCCGACGGGATCCTCTCCGTACACGAGTCGGGAAACACGCTGAAGTATACTTTCCCAAAAAGTGAATCCGGTCGGTCATACACGTTGACCGCCCTGGACAGCCGGTTCGAATGGGATACCGTGCACTCACCGCGGTTAGTACTTGACTCGTATCGTATCCCTTGGCTGTTTTTCATTGACGCTACACGGCAGCATGTCTTTTACTCGCGATGGTTGGGCACGAAATGGAGCCCCATTATGAACGGATTCTGGCTGACTCGGAACACCGCGCGGTTCGAGGATAACCACTTGTCAATCGATTGGCTCGGTGTGGAACCGGGGGTCGGCGCGCTCAAGTCTTCGATTGGACTCGTGATCGGGCATACGAGTCAGTTTCCCACGACACGGTTTGACGTTATTCGGGTCCCGTCGCTCAAGTCCGACCCGGCGACTAAAATTCTGTTTCTGGATTTGAAGGAAATCCAGGACATGGATGGCGTTGAAGTCCAAGTCAACACAGCGCACAAGTTTTCGGGTAATCCAGTAATTGCTGCCGGACGGCCCGGTGAATTCGATTCGCAAGGCGCAGCCAGTCTGCGCGTGATCAAGGAAAACAGTGTTTTCAGGGCGTGGTATTCCGGCCTTTTCCGTGAGCCCGGTTCGCAATGGCCAAAGAGCGGACCAGTTCCAATGGTTCGAGTGGGCTACGCCGAAAGCGATGACGGTCGCAGCTTCGAAAAGAAACGGCTGGGTCTGTCTTCTTTTGGAGGGAACGATGACACGAACATGGTTGTCGGACTTCCGACAACACCGATCTTCCGGCCTATTGTTCCAACTGGAATGTATGTCGACTTACTTGATCCGGACCCAACGCGTCGATATAAGTTTTTGACATGGACCAGCACGCCGCCGTTGAGGAATCGGGTAGGGACGACCACGGTACAATCAGACGAAGAGCAGACGTGGAGACTTTGGACGTCCTCCGACGGACTTCGCTGGCGCGAAGCAAGTCGTGGTGGCATCCGGTTTCCGGTCGGGATGCCATCATCGTTCTCGCCTCAGTCTCTGTTTCATGATACCGATGAACGAGACCCCAGCAGGAAGTACAAGGCCTATGGATTCATTGGCTTGAATAACGACCGGCGAGGCGCGGGCTATGGCTTCAGCGCGGACGCGTCCGAATGGACGGCCGATCCAAGAAATCCGATCTTCGACGCCTGGGCCAGAGCGACCCCTGTGGTAAGAAGTGGCAAGGTCGAGCAGATTCACGACGTCGTCGTCTGGAAGTATCATCAGTATTACCTGGCTTTCTACCAATACCAGCGCAGCGGAACAAACATGACGGTTGAACTGGCCATGAGTCGGGACGGTGAGAACTTTACCTACATCCAGCCTGGAGAAGAAGTGGTTCGTCGGGGGGCTGCCGGGGAATGGGATTCGGACATGATCGCTCCGTCCGTGCCGCTGGTCGACATGGACGAAATCAAGATTTACTATTCAGGATACCGGTTCAGTAAAACGAAATTGATTGAAGGGGAACGAGCTTGTGGGCTGGCCACAATTCGCATGGACGGTTTCACTCATCTGAGACTCGAAGGCGACCAGAAAAAGGGAATCGTCACCACCATTCCCGTCGAGCGAGGTTCCGCCACGGATCTGTATGTCAATGCCTCCTGTGGACAAGGAAGCGGTCTGGAGGTGGAGTTGATAGACCCCGAATCAGGTGTCGTTCTGACAGGATATTCCCGAGAAGAATGCACGCCTCTCGAAACGGATTCCCTGGCGTGTCGAGTCGTCTGGGGAAACCGGAGACTCAATGATGTCAGGAATGCGTCGTTCCAGATCCGGTTCCATTTTACGAAAGGGCGTATGTCTCCAAACCTCTATTCGTTTGAGTTCCGCCAGGATCGCTGATTCTACGGCAGTCATGCAATCGCGTTCGTACCGATGACCTGTGAGAAATTCAGATGACGTGCTGCTTGACGTGTTTGCTGACCTTGGTCAGAGTCGGGCAAGCGATAGATTTATTTGTCGCGTATTGAGTGGGATGTTCGACTTGTGGTGTCTGCCTTCCCGGAGCATTGGACACGTGGAGTGAAGGACCTTAACAGTGAATCAGTCGTTACACCGACGACAGCTCCTGTAATCTGGAAAGGCCTAATTTTTTCGAGTAACGGGTGCGGTTATCTTTTGGATACCGAGGCAGACCCGAAATCCGTCGCGGGAGTCCGAGTACGAAGTGCTGCTGATGCCCAGTCGGACGGCACAACGCGCATTGCCCGGGACATCAAAGTAGTTACCGCCGCGACAAACCGGACGTGACACCGAAAAGATTTCCTTGTTCGCGTAGTAAACATTTTCATGTCCACCTTTGGGGTCAAAATGATCAAGGACAAACTCCCACACTCCGCCACACATATCCGCGAGACCAAAGCCGTTTCGTCCCTTTTCGCCATAGTGATCTACCGGAGACAGAAAGGCGAAACCATCACTCCACGGAGCATTGGCCAGGGGCCATATGGTGTCTCGCCTGGGGAGAAAGTCTACAGCCGATATATTGAGCCTTCCTTTACCTTGTGTTAGATCGTTTCCCCACCAGAAATAATGACTCTCCTGAGTCCCGCCGCGGCACGCATAAGCCCATTCGGCCTCGCTAGGCAGGCGGATTTTCCATCCCTCGGGGAGTTGTCCTGCGTTACACTGTTTCTTGGTGAGCCAACGGCAGAAGGATTTCATGTCTTGATAGCTGACGCAGACAACCGGGTAGGTGTCCTTCATGGGAATGCCGAAATTAGGATCACGCCAGCTTTTGTCCGCCATCGGTTTCCACGGGTACCGGATTCTGGACCCGTAATAGTACCGGTCCCATTCCTGATCAAAGCACTGCGTCACACCGCCCGGTTTTTCGGCATCCGTGACATAACCCGACTCCTCAACGAACTGCCGGAACTGTCCCATGGTGACCTCGGTGCGTCCCATCCAGAATCCTTTGGGGACTCGCATAGTCCGTGGCTCACCTTCATATTTCTCACGTGCGGTTCCCGGTGTGGCTCCGCCTTCGATGCCGGTTGCCCACTCCTTTTCTGTTTCCGTGCTTCCCATCATGAATTGGCCTGGCGGAATGTAAACCAGTTCCAGGCTGACGTCGTTACCCAGATTCAGCTGAATCGAGTCTCCCTGTTTCGGATCATCGGCAAGGGCCGGGTAGATAGAAAAGGAAGAAAGAAACGCGATCAGCAAAAGCGATTCGAGATGTTGGAGTTTTTTCATTTGAGAAAGGGCTGGGATGAATAGTGTGGCAGGTATTACACGTTACCACTCGTGGGCATCATGCGTACCTTCAGGTTAACTATACGAAGACCAAGCGTAGTGTAATCGGGATTTAGACACACTGCAAACACGTGGGGGTCTTCATTCGTCCTCACGTATTCCTGACACGGGTCCCAATGCGTTCGTAAGAGAGTACTGAGCGCGAGAACGCTGCTGTGTCGTCAATCGATGGATCCGATTCGTCTTGTGATCAAGCTTATGGCACTCCGTTTTCTATAGCCAAGAGAGATTTCAGTTTTGGTGTGTGGAGTGTGCGCGTGATTCGAAATACGCCGGCGGGACCATTGGGGTGGCCGACGTAAATGAAGATGTGTTGCTTGCCCCGTTTTTTGTCAAGGACTGCACCAGCCGGATGAAATCCGTCAGCGTCGGTGTAGAACTGACCCTTACGCTCAAGCAGTCGGCACTCGCGATCCCATTGACCGTTGTTCCAGTTGCTGGGATCCATGCTCCAGATCCAGAGTTGCATTCGATGGCGTTCAGACCGAATGATTTCCAGTCGTTTGGTCACCGGATTGAAGCAGAGGTCCACGGTGTCGACCAAGCGAGGATCTTGTAGATTGGTTTGGGTGATGGTCGGTTTTTGACCGGGTATCCAGCTCATTTGTCGATGAGCGCGCACTTGATTCTGATCCCGCGTGACAAAGAGGTATTGGCCGTCGCGAAAGAGTGCTGCTGGTTCGTATTGCTTAAAGCCGGCTGGATATTCCTCGGCTTTCCAGGTAGCACCGCCATCAGTGGATCTGAGGACCACGAGTTTCTCTGAGTATTGATGATACTGGTCTACTTCTCCAAACCAGTTTCCGAAAACCAACAGACCATGCTTTGAATCATTAAGAATACGTGGTCCAATATTGATAATGGGATGATTGAAAGTGTCTTCGCGAAGTGCTTTTGAGAAATGTTTCCAGGAACGCCCCGCGTCTTCGCTACGGAAGACCCCGTGATTGTTCACCGCCAGCACCGCACCATCATGCGCAGTGCCGATAGCATGCAGGTGTACCTTGTAGCCAAGTGCTGACTTGTTTCCTTTATCAAATTTTGCTCGATGAGATAGAGGCACGATACCTCCGCGAAGTCGGTCTTCCGATTTCATGCAATCACGGAGGTCATAAGGTTTAGACCATGTTTTGCCGGCATCGCTACTGCGTAATACCACACCGTAAGACATTTTGGAATGTGGCATACCTGCTCCCTTGGCTCGGTGCCCGGGTATGCGCCGATGCATTACGATAAGTGTGTCGCCGGTCATCGTTGCCACCGGCCAACCGTAGTGGTTACAGTCACCGGGCGGGTTCCGAGGCAGATGTACCGGTGCCACCTCGATCAATCCTTTTTGCTTTCCTCGGGCCCAAAGTTCCCGTTGAGCACGATCCACACCTAATAATTCAAAAGGATCATTTTTGGGCTCGGAAATGTTCAACGGTCCAGAGTTGTTGACGTACACCACCTCATCCATCCCATGGCGATCCGTGTGTTCACCGGGCCCCGTACCTTTTACAGGGTTTCCGAACGACTGGAAGTGGATTACTCCCTTTTGGACATCCGACTGGAGAATGGACAAGTTGCCGATTAGTAGTGATGTTAGGGCGAGGGACCCTAGTATTGTGGTTTGCATAGTCTGTTCTTTCGATTTGGCTCGTTTGTTCAGCGGGGACCTGTTCAGAGTGAATACTTCAGATAAAAGGCGTTGCCACTTTTTTCAAATACCTGAACGGCCAGTAATGTTCGGTCTTTATTATTCTTGATTCGACTGGTTCGACTCGAGGTCAACGCGATTATGGATCGATGGTAACACGTTTGATTTTGAGTGTCCCGGATCGGATATTCCGGTTAAACACGTGGATCGCCGCTTCCACCGGTGAGGGTCGTACAGGGGATCCCCATGTTAGTGAGGTGAACTCGATTACCAAAACAGGTCTCTTTATTTTCCATACGATCTCAACTGGAATCTGAAGATATGGACAATTCGTTGGAACGGGTGGGGAGAGCGTTGTCACATCACTTGGAAATCACGTGTACACGGACACTTCGCCCCGATGAGTTGAGGCATTGTTTTGCGGTAACGGCAGCGCGTTTCTTGGAGCTTGATGCAATGGACATTTTTGTTATCTCGGTCACGGTCATGCCTTCGGTCGGCAAGTGTTCGTCAATCAACCGACCGTTGGGATCGACGACCAGTGACAGGCCCGGGAACCAGTCATTGCCACTATGTCCGGCTTGATTTGCATAAAACACATACATACCTGTTTCGATCGCGTGCTTGCGCATCAACTTCTCGTGCAGTGACTTGTGGTATTGCGCCTGCTTTGTCTGGTCACCTTTGTCACTGACAAGGTTGGCGCCTCCACTGCCTCCGACTGGCAGCAGGAAAATCTCGGCGCCATGGGCCGCAGCGGTATGAAAATAGTCTGCGTGGTTCAGATCCGCACAGATGCCAACACTCAGTGTCCAACCCTGTGACTGGACAATTGGTAACGTCGTGCCTGCGATGAAGTATTTTTCTTCGGTTTTGTTCGGCAGCCACAATTTGTGAAACGTCGTCAAGTGCCCGTGCGGTCCTACGACGAGAGCACAGTTGCGAAACTTATCGCCCTCTCGCTCGATTGTTCCGACGATCAGTGTCATGTCGAGTTGCCGTGCCACCGTTTCCAGACGAGGTACAGCCAGTTTCGTTGCTTCATCGACAATTCGGCGGGCTTCATCTAGTGGTATGTTCGATTTGTTCAGCGAACCGGTAATGCACTCTTCCGGAAATACGGCGAATCGGACACGGGCCTTGTGAGCCTTCAGACACCATTGTTCGACGCGATCTAGGTTCACTACGGGTTTTCCCATATCGCTGTGCATCGCAACGGCGGCAACGCGAGTGGTCAATTTGTCCGTGGCTTGTTCAGCGCGGAGGTCCATCGCAGCCAACATGCAGAAAGCGGCGGAGACGACTATCTTCACCCACTCAGGAGTTGCTTTGAGTATTTTTAACATGTGTCTGAAAGTACATTTATGAATAACAAAATTCCATATTTAATTGGGTTACGTATTCAGTAAACCTGAATCAAAGAAGTGCAGGCGATGCTCACAATGAGTAAGGTTGCGCTTCTCAAGGCTTCGAAAAAACGAAAATCAGTTACCGATTAGAGGGTAATCGGTGGGATTCTAAAATGGTACGGCAGGTAGTCAAGAATAAGAAGGACCACTCCTGTACAGTCTTGATAACAGACATAGAGAGCTCCACTTATTTCCAGAATACGGTAATTACAACATCCACCTTGGCACCCAGTTGGTTGATTAATTCCACGTTACTTCCGGGAACCAGGCAAAGGTGGCCTGCCATTGAATCAGTTCCTGTGGATTCCGTACCGGCTACTTTGATGGTCCGCCCCTTGGCTCCCACCATGAAATATGCCGATTCATTAATGACCGAACCATCCGTTGCCGAAACAGTTACGGTGGCCACTTTGGTATTCGATTCGGTGCCAACGGGTAGGGGAAGCGTAGCTCCGTCGGCTAATTCACCACTGTAACTCCATGTCTTGGTACCATAGAGGATGAGACCCTCACCCTGGCCATTGTCGGGCCGGTCGTATACTTCGATTAGACGGTTATCATGTCTGACCGGATTGGAATTCGTTCCGAAGGTTTTAATCAGTTTTCCTGTTTTTACCAATCCACCATTCCAGAAAGTGTTGATGAACGCGATATTGGAGGAGCTTTCGTCGATATCGAGGGCGGTGGGTGTATATCCCTCGGGTGCATTTCCCCTGACGGGCGTATAAAAGATATTCTGAAGTGTTGCGCTGGTACACTTACGCAGAAAAATCCCACCCACACCGCCACCGCAACCATAGATATTTTCTAATACGAGATTCATCAAGTTGTAGTTGTGTGAAATATGGATCATCTCGCCACCGTGGGTATCGCCGTTTTCCATTCGGACGTTCTTAACAGAGAGATTGATACTGACACCCTTGGTCTCGGTATCATCCCAGTACAGTCCGTATTTTCCGCCCACCCAGGCGTTGGTTCCATCAAAGACAACGTTATGCAGAGCGACACCGGAAGCGATTGTTACGGAAGCACCCTCAGGGTTCATGGGTAACAAATAGGTGTTTCTGAAAGTTGAATGGTCGATGGATATCCAGTCCAGTCCGGGGTTCTTATCGATCAGAATTGGCTGATCGGCAAGAATGGTGATGTTCTCAACAAAAACCAGTTCTCTTCCCTGTACGTGCAGGCCGATACTTTGATTGCCTCCCCAGTTGTGGATGGCGATATTGCGAATCTCAACAATATCCGCGTCTACGATCTGAATGCCGGTTTTCTGAACTCTGTTTTTGTCTTCGAATGCTCCACCTGCTAACAGACTCAAATCTCGGATGGCACATTGAACGATTACGCTTTTATCGGGGTGTTCAAACTTAAATAAGGCCATCGGTGTGGTCGGGTTGAATGTCAGCTGGGTGGCGTACATCCCGTCTCCGAGGAGTTTTACCCGGTGTCTATTAACATGAATGGTGGTTTGACAGTTGAACGTACCCGATAATCGTACGCTCACACCCGGAAGCAGTGGTGAGGAATTGATGGCCCGGTTGATGGCGGGACTGCTGTCCGCTAGATAGGGAGAGGCGCCCCACCATTGAGGATACACTTCACTGACGGCACCCGATGCGAACTGGGCATTACCGTTTCCAGAAAATACCTGGTAAAGACCCGCGGTAAAGGGGCCTTCAAACTGGATCGTGGCATCGTTCTGTAATTCGAGCAAGGTGCCGTTGGAGATAACGACACTGAGAGTCCGGGGAAAGGTGAGGTTGGAAAGATTAAACTTACCGCCAGAAAAGGACAGAGTTTTAGTGTTACTCGTTGTAGCGGAATGTATAGCTGCTTTTACAGCTGCGGTATCATCCATTTCATCGTCAGGAATCGCTCCGAAATCAATGATTCGGATAGCGTTCATATGGCTGTCAGGTGTACTTGGAGTAGAGGGAGGCAGCGATGGTGTACACCCTACGACCAACCAACTCACGAAAAGGGGGATCGATGCCTTTGTGTTTGTAAACATAAAGCGTTTCCTTTTCCATGATACGGGGATCAGATTACGTCCACAGAAATCTCGAGTTTTTACGAGTTGCGATAGGACCTCACCTGTCGAGCAGTCAATCTACCCTGATTGAGGGTTGAGCGATGAATCAGAAACAAACAAATTTGATATCGGAAGACAACAGAAAGTAGAGCTGGAATACGCGGTAGCTTAGGCGTGTTCCAGTCGAAGTTGCTGTTGTTTCCCTGTTTCTGAAGGTCCGGGAAAGGGGATGGAAACGGTCGGTGTTAGGTCTATCTGTTGGAATTCCGATGTTTTCACACCCGCGACCGATTGAAAAGCAGCCCATTGTTGTGAGTCAAAATGCATTACTTTCTGGTCGTACCAGCCGATTCCTTCTGCCCAATGCTGTTGATGGAGTGCGATCTCATTCGTGTTTCCGGTTTGCCGGAACGACACCAGCAGGCGTTCGCTTGGGGCTTTTCCGGGAATATGGTGGACAACAATCGGATCTGGCATGGGCTTCTACTTGCGATTGAGACTCAGTATCAATACTGATATCTTATCGCTTGCAGTCGGTATGTCAATAGGCCCCGGATCGTTGGGAAAATGAAAAACGGGTTATTATCAGCGGAGATAAGGAACATCATCTACCTGCTACAGGCGATGTTTCTTACCGTATTTTGTTGGGTTGTTGCAGAATGTAGAGGGAAGAAGGTGTGTCAGGACCGCACCAGGGAAGCGAGTTGTTCCGGTCACCCACCGTTCTGGTCGCAGAAACCGGACCCCCGTTTCGATTGAATATCGGCAGAGGGTTTGAGGAGACTCCACCAGCAGAATCGATCGGCATGTCCTGCTGCAGCAGGCTAGGGGCATGGACAGGTTGTGGGATTCCCTAGTACTGTTTCCGCTGACGTTTGGTAGGGATGCCCATTTTTTCTCGATATTTAGTGATGGTTCGTCGGGAGACAGGGCGACCCGATTCAGAGAGTTTTCGAGCCAGTTGATCATCACTCAGGGGACTGGATTTGTCTTCATTCTCAACCAGGTCGGTCAATTCTTGACGTACGGCGTCCCAGGATACGGTTTCACCATTCGTATTGACCGTACCGCCACCAAAGAATTTTTTTATAGGAAAAATTCCTCGAGAGCACTGGATCCATTTGTCACCAACCGCGCGGCTTACTGTTGTAACATGGACACCAACACGATCTGCAATTTGTTGCATTTTGAGTGGTTCAATAGAAGAAGAACTCTTTTCCAGGAAGGACTGCTGATGGTCAATAATGGATTGTGCAACCCGTTTCAGCGTATTTTGTCGCTGTTCGATGGCTTCTATGAGCCAGCGGGCAGACATGATTTTGCGTTGAATGTATTCTTTTGTGTTACGGTCTGTCTGCTCTCCTAGTTGTTTCTGGTAAAATTGGCTAATTCGTAAATTGGGAATGTGCTCTTTGGTTAATCGGGCAACATATCGACCTTCGTCATCCCGTTCTACGACCACATCGGGAATAACTTGAGGCGCCTGCTGTTCAGAAAAAATGGCGCCGGGACGAAAACGAAATTGTCGCAATTCGTCGATAGCGGTATTGATGGTTTCCAGTGAATATCCCGTTTTTCGCTGTACAAGGGGACGGTGATTTTGCTGGATTTCCTCGAGATAATCCGAGATCAAAGTATGAAGTACGTCATAGTGTGCATGGTCTGTTTTTAATTGTATCAGTAGACATTCTTTCAGATCTCGGGCACCCACACCTGACGGATCCAGTTTCTGGACAAACGAAAGCGCCGTTTCAGCATCCCTGGGACTGATGGGTTGCCCAAATGTGCGGACAAGATCGTCCAGCGTTTTTTCCTTGAGATAACCGTCATTGTCAAGATGTTCAATGATATATATTGCAAATTTGTGAATGATGTCTGGACAGTCAAAAAAAACGAATTGTTCTTTTAAATGTTCCTGGAGCGACCGCGGACGTGAAATCATGTTTTGCATGGCATCGTGTTTACGGTCACTTTCACTGTCGAGCCTATTCCCAGAGGGGCGTTGACCGGCTTCTACAAGATCCTGGAACTGTTCATAAATGCGGTCAAAATCGTCAGAGGCCGCATCATCGATTTCGAAATCATCCCCTTGTGAATCGTCGGAAGTCTGTGTTTGCTCGAAATCGTTCCGCACGTCATCCTCTTCCAGGGCGATATTTTCCTGTAATTCCTGCTCGATACGATTTTGGAGCGCCACAAGAGGTAACTGCAGGATTTCCATGTACTGGATCATGCGCGGTGCCAGCTTCATGCGCTGTTCCTGCCGCTGGCCTATGTTTTGCATCAATTCAAGTCGCATGAAAACTCTCAGAAAACGAGCGTTTGGGAAGAAGGGAAACTCTCTACCGGTCTTAGACTTGGCAGCAATTACTCCTAATTGAACCTACCTTGTGAAAATCGATAGGGCAAGAGCATGTGGTCAGATCTTCTGTCTTCCTGACAAAGCATCTGACAGCATGGCTTTATTGGCAAATTCCAGCACACTGCCCGCTGCTATTCCACGTGCCAGTCGTGTGACTGGTACGGAGCTATCAGTAAGCATTTCACAAATATGCAGGGCCGTAGCATCTCCTTCAAGAGTGGGATTGGTTGCCATAATGAGTTCATTAACGGTTCCTGAACGTACTCTGTCAATCAGTTGTTTTATCGTAAGTTGTTCAGGTCCGATGCCCTCAAGAGGGGCGATACGCCCTAAAAGAACGTGATAACTGCCCCTGTAGGTACCGGTCTGTTCTAAAGAAAACAGATCGCGTGGCTGCTCAACGACGCAAATCGTTCCCTGGTCACGTCGTGGGTCCTTACAGATTCCGCACTGTTCCTCTTCTGAAAGGTTAAAACAGGTTTGGCAGTGCCTGATATTTTCTTTTACCGCCCGGATCGAGTCGGAAAGCCCCAACGCATCCTCCTTACCGGTACGGAGGATATGGTGCGACAATCTTTCCGCAGTTTTACGTCCGATTCCAGGTAGCTTTGCAAACTCATTGATCAATCGTGTGACGGAAGGACTGTAAGTGCTCATGATCAATCACCTGATTGAAGGGAATATTAGGAGACAGGCCCCTGAACGTTAAGTGAAAAATCGTTGCTGGTTCCGGACTATGTTCTATGTGGAAGGAGGTCGAAAATTGGTGAATCGTTGCATGGCTTCTTTGACGCCAGGAATGTTCAGACCTCCAAGCACTTCATTAAACGTTTCAGAAGAGAGTTGGCGTGACTTCTCCGTTGCCTGATTTACTGCAGCCATTACTAATTCCTCAATCATTTCCTGATCCGGTTCACTTAACAGGCTGGGATCAATCCTGCAACGGACTACTTCCTGAGTACCGTTCATCTCGACGGTGACCATACCGCCTCCAGCGGATCCTTCGACTCGTTTTTGACGAAGTTGTTGATCGATTTGACCCATTTGGGTCCGTAATTCACTGGCACCCTTCATTAACGAACTCAATGAACCTAGGCCGTTAAACATGTGTTTTCTCTTGTTAGCCAGAATGGTGGGGAAGATCGTCTATACGAACAATGGTTGCTTGGAACGCTTCCTGACTTTTTCTTACTAAAGGATTGTCGACAGATTGGGTCAGTCGGGCTTTGTATTTACTGCTTTGGGACGGTTTTAAGGTTTGGTCCGATTGATCGAGTGTGGCAAATCGCAAATGGATCTTCTGGTTGAAAGATTCGCGAATAGCTTTTTCGAGTTCCGCCGACCGTTCGGGCCGTTCACAGTACATTTTACTGAAATCATAGGTTTTACTGAAGCCAACAACGAGCTGGTTAGTTTCGGACCATTCGAGAGATTCCTTTCGGTTTCCGTGTTCCACCAGCATTTCGTCCGAACACAGAAGGAGCGCTTTTTCCCATAAAACTTGGGTTTCTTCCGCAGAACGTGACGAGGGAGAGGCCGACGTGGACATGTTCCGCTCAGAAGAAGTCAAGTCTTCCGATTCAGGAGATTCACTCGAGTCCGAAGAGGGTTTTATCCTATGACCGTTTGGGGTAGCGGTTTTTGCAGGTAGCTCACCGGCCGGTTCGGTCGTTTTTTTTTGAGTGGGTTTTTGATCCTCATCGGAAGTTGCAGCCGGACGTGTTCTGGATGGTGCTTTTCCGGCATTAGGGATATCTGAAAGCCGGGTAATTGCTTCTGACAGGGATGTCATATCTTCCAGAGTGGCGATTCTCGCCAGAGCAAGTTCTATCAGCGTTCGTGCGTGAGTGGTACCTCGCATACGCGATTTGGCATCAATGAGAATCTGGATAGCGGCCATAATGTTCGGCAGTCCCATACGATGCGCCTGGTTACTCAGCTGAGATCGGTTGCTGGAAGCGATGCTTTGCAGTCTGGGACCATTTTCATCGGAGTGTAGAATCATCAGGTCACGGAAGAACTCGATCAATTGGTCCACGAATTGTTCTACCTGTACGCCTTCGATGATCGCTTCTTCCAATTGAGTCAGTACTGATCCGAGATCGTGACTTATCAACTGGGTTCCCATATTACAAAGTCGGGTTTCCGAAGCCGTTCCCAATAGGTGATTGACATCGTTGAGTGAGAGTGTTTTTCTTCCAAGAGACAGAAGCTGGTCAAGGAGTGACTGACTGTCTCGCATGGAACCACAGGCACGTCTTGCGATCGTTTCTAAAGCAGATTCTTCGGCGGTAACCTTTTCGTTGGAAACGATCTTTTCGAGACGATGTACAATGGACTCTGGAGAGATGGCCGAGAAGTCGAACTGCTGACATCGGGAAAGAATCGTATTCGGAATGCGATGGGATTCTGTCGTGCAGAAAATGAATTTCACATGACCTGGTGGCTCCTCGAGTGTCTTTAAGAGAGCATTGAAAGCGTCACGAGTCAACATATGCACTTCATCAATAATGTAGACCTTATAGCGGGTACGACTGGGTAAGAATCCAACATTCTGACGCAGCTCTCGAATTTCATCAATGCCTCGGTTGGAAGCTCCGTCAATTTCGAGAATGTCAACGTCATCCCCGGATCTAATGGAAAGGCAGATGTCACAACTGTCACATGGAGAATCGGTCGGACCGTTCACACAGTTCAGGGCTTTTGCCAAAATACGGGCCATGGAAGTTTTGCCGACACCACGTGATCCGGTGAACAGATAGGCATGCGCCACCCGTTGCGTTTGAATCGCCCCAATGAGGGCTTGACTGATGGCTTCCTGGCCAACTACTTCATCGAACTGCTGTGGCCGAAATCGTCTGGCCAGTACTCGATATTCTGTAGGAGAAGAATCCCGAGAAGTGGAGGAAGCGGATGATTGTCGGGTTTTTTCCGTGCTTTGTATCTTGCGTGCGGGAGTCGACTTTTTCTTAGCTTTTTTTTTCCCCACGAGCACGAGCCTTCTGATGTATTAAGGAAAAAGTCCAGTTAAACCAAGCCGTTCACGCAGAGTGAGGACCGGGGCACCCACATCCCCTTGGAGGAAGTCATGCTCCTTTCTGTCATGTTTTCACGTTCCATCTAGAAGCCTGCAGTTGATGCCTTATCTTCAGGGGACAGGCAGTTCCATTCGTTTGGTAGGAAAAACCGTGCACCTCTCTCTGAAAAGAAAAGACAGCGATGATCAAGGCAGGTAACTCCAGAAAGGGTATCCCAAATGCACATGAAGAGCACTGCTTATGGCTGCTGAGTTTCCTCTCTGACCAGGTTCACAGGTCCCCATTGCATGGGGTCTTTCTTTCAACATCCCTTACGATGGTCACCGTCCACCTTATCAATCCTCGGAGAGGAATTCAGCCCAGCATATAGAGGGTTTCAGGTTACAAGGAACCCCAAGCTCCCCACCTAGCACGGTTATTGACTTATTACAACTCTGAAAATAATGATAGAAGCTTTCGACACCCATTATGAACTGCGGTGGCAACGCGTCAACCCTGAGAATACACTTAATAATAATAGGAACCGCATTTTCTTTTTAACCGATTACAAAAGTCGATTACACTGAACAGGTAGGAGACATGTTACCTGTTTAAGATCACTTTTCAATGGGGGCAATCAATGATCTGGAAGCGTTTTTTCGGTCCATGTTTTCCTGGTCGAATGTTTTTTGCTGTTGGATGTGTTTTGTCCATAGCAGCAATGACACAGGGAAGTGATTTCAGTCTGCTCTTTGACGAAGGAGACGGTGAGACAATAAAGGTCATCGGTAATCCACAACTTGAAGGCGTGGTGAAAAGAGCAAAGTGGGTCGAAGGGACCGAGGGGAAGGCACTGGTTTTTAACGATTATGGCAATAAATTAGTTAATCCTCAGGTTTCCGAAGCGACCTACGTAACGATTCCGCACGACGATGCACTTGTTCCAAAAGAGGCAATCACGATTAATGTTGATGTTTGGCTGGATCGAACTCCATTTTATTACGGGGGTATCATCGAAAAGGGAGTTGGCTTTGGGTCATCCTACCGACTTCTCGTTCTGCGAAATGGTAAGTTAAGAGCATCGGTTGGTAATAAATTACTCTCCATAGAAACTCCGGAACCTTTACCACTGGAGAAGTGGGTTAAGATTACCATGCGATTCCAAAAAGGTGTTCTGAGTCTGGCTATTGATGGCGCACAGGTCTCAGAAAAAAAAGGTGCCGTGGAATCCTTTGCGAGTGATCATCCACTCGTACTGGGTACCCGGTTTACGGGCAAGATGGATAATCTATTAATCCAGCTTGATCCGGAGTGATCAAATGTCACTGTCTATCCCGCGGCCCTGTTATGGGATAGCTGGTGTTGTATTGTTTTCGACATTGCAGGGAAATAGAGGATATGCCGCAGTGTTTAAAATGTAAAACGTGGTATGACCCGGTTGCGAATGACAGCCCATGTCCACGATGTGAACAAGAACGAGGTTTCGACGATTCGGGCATTGGCTCACAACGATTGGAATCAGATGAAAGTGTTGTGATTGCGCGTATCCGGAACTGGGCCGATGCCGGTTACCTGGAAGACTTGCTACTCCAGTTTCAGATTGAAGCGGTGCTTCAGGTTGTTGAATCCATTGATCCTGTTTCCGGAATCTGTAGTCATCAACTCCTTTTACGGGTGCCAACGCCTTACATGAATCAGGCAATTCAACTGCTAGAAGAGGAAATCAACGTACAGGAGAGATTCGCCCCGAATTCAGAAAGGTCAGAGGCAGTCGCTTTTCCGTTACACCTTACCCGGCAGACTAACGTACCCGGTGACGGGACGGGATATGATGAAGACGATGGAAAACAAAACAGGTTTCAGATGAGTACGGAAGTTAATTCGGACTGGTTTTCAGAAGAACGTCCGATGCGGTGGAAGCCTCTAGCTATCGTGCTGGTTGCCGGTGGGCTCGTGTATCTGGGCATGCTGTCAAACAAGATAGAGCTCTGGCCGGAATCAGACAAGTTTCATTCCGGTTCTCAATACCAATTCTTGTGGCATGAATTAAGTCGCTTTCCCGGAGTATGGGAACAACAAGGTGAGCAGGGTTTGAGACGACGTTTATGGTTTGATGATGGTCAGCAATTAATTCATATCGAGGACGATCGTGATGGAGATGGTGATTTTGAAAGTCATCTATTACTCGATGGTGAGCAATCATCAAATTCGCCACCACACGAAAGTGTTATGGAAAACTAAAGTCCTCTTTTCATAATTGCTATTCTCGTACTGTGATTTGAAGTTGCGGGAATTCCTGAAATGAGACGCTGACCGGAGCCAGACCGTTGCTTGCCGATCAGAAGAGCTCAGGGTATGATCCAACAGAAAATCGCATAACGGACTTTTTCCGTTTTACCGTTGCTCAAATACGTCATCGAGAACCTTGAATCCATGGTAAAGCTAGGTGTGAATGTTGACCATGTTGCTACGATACGCCAAGCGCGACAAACCGATGAACCCGATCCCGTTTGGGCGGCCGTTCTTGCTGAATTAGGAGGGGCAGATCTGATTACGGTTCATCTTAGAGAAGATCGCCGTCACATTCAGGATCGCGATGTTCGTTTGCTCACGGATACCGTAGCAGTGCCTCTGAATCTAGAAATGGCTATGGTTGAAGAAATGGTGGAACTCGCGTGTCAGATTCAGCCGTACGAAGTGACCTTAGTTCCGGAAAAGCGGGAGGAAGTAACAACGGAAGGTGGTCTTGATGTTTTGGGGAATCGCGACCGTTTGAGTTCCGTTATAAAGCGGCTGCAGGACGCTGGAGTGGTGGTCGCTCTTTTTGTTGACCCGGATGAGGCGACGATAACGGAAAGTCGAACAATCGGAGCGGATGCAGTAGAACTGCATACGGGGGCCTTTGCGCTATCTGATCCGGGACCAGCGCAGGAAAACCAATGGCAGAGTCTGGTGGCAGCCTCGCACTGTACACTGGGGCAAGGTCTGCGACTTCACGTCGGACACGGGTTGACATATCGTAATGTTCGTCAGATTGCTCAGTTGAACGGGGTTGAAGAATTTCATATTGGGCATAGTATTGT
This sequence comes from uncultured Planctomycetia bacterium, assembly GCA_963996245.1. Classification (GTDB taxonomy): domain Bacteria; phylum Planctomycetota; class Planctomycetia; order CAXEIY01; family CAXEIY01; genus CAXEIY01. The sequence continues at coordinate 31,215 of CAXEIY010000292.1, forward strand.
TTCACGAGCGGTTCTGGTTGGAATGGAAAGGGCTGTTCGAGAAATGAGACTATTACTGGAGTAAGGTTCTGGTGGTCGTACCTGACAATAGTAGATGTGGAAACGCACCATGATGTCCATACACCACACGGGAAAGACTTTGTTGAAAGGAATTGATTGGAATGACCGTCGAAGGGGAAAAGTTTTGCGGGTTGACAGTGGCGATGATCACCCCGTTCCGTGATGGTGAAATCGATTTTGAAGCGGTCAAGAATCAAGTCGAGTTTCATGTTGAAAATGGGACCGACACTTTGGCTCCGGTCGGTACAACGGGTGAGTCTCCTACTCTCAGCCACGCGGAGCATGAACGTCTGATTGCTGCCATTGTGGAAAACGCAGCGGGTCGCATTCAAGTGATGGCAGGAACAGGGTCGAACAGCACCGCAGAGGCAATTCGTTTAACACAGTTTGCGGAACGTACGGGAGCAGACGGCGCGCTGGTCGTAGCTCCCTACTATAATAAGCCCACTCAGGAGGGATTCTATCAACACTATCTGGCGGTTGCTCACTCAGTTGAATTACCGATAGTGGTGTACAATATTCCGGGACGAACGGGAAAAAATATCGAACCAGAAACCTTAGCTCGACTCAGTGAAGTTCCAAATATAGTTGCTGTCAAGGAATCAACTGGATCCATGGATCAGGCTTCCCAGATTATGGATTTGTGCGATCTAGTGGTGCTCTCAGGTGATGACAGCCTGACATTACCACTGCTTTCGATTGGAGGTAAGGGAGTGGTGTCGGTTGTCGGAAATATTATTCCCGGTGACATGAAGGCGCTACTGGATGCTTCTTTTTCGAATGAGATTCAGACGGCCATTGAATGGCATCGAAAGTTATTCCCTCTTTGCCGTGACTTGCTGGGTATGGCGACGAATCCTATACCGATCAAAACAGCAATGAAGCTGATGGGACGGGATACCGGAGAATTGCGACTTCCTATGTGTCCGATGGACCGGGACAAAGAAATTCGCCTCGAGGAAACCTTGAAGCGGTATGGATTGATGTAGACGCTTGTATCAAGCGTCTGCTGTGTTTCCGGTGATCTATATGAATGTGGCCATTCGACGGTTCTGACTTAATGGGCATTACCTGGTTTTCAGGATTAAGTCAGTATGAGACATGCAGTTGAAAGAACAGAGGTTCGCAGGATACATGATGTGGTTTTCGACTGAGCAAAGAACCCGATCGGGCTCGATCCCAATCGGAACAATCAGGATGAGCTGTTGATTGACTACACTCGGGATCGGTTATCTCATGAGTTTCTGCTGGGGATCACGGAAAAGTGGCGCCGAACTTCGAGGTTTAATTGTCAGAATGGGGCCCTTGGGCCACAGGCAACAATAGAGACTGTTTGATTGGATTCATTCAAGCTGGATCGGAAGCTTCCGACGCAGAATGAGCTCCCGCCCCACGAACTTTCCGGATATTCGTGTTTCAACGAGTCACAGAGAAATCGTCCGTATCTGGATTGTCTGTGGCTGAGTCACGGTGAATAATTGTTTTTGCACCGAAGTGACCGATCCGCCCTCAAACCAGCGAACACCTTACCAATGCATACTTCCCGCATCATCATTGCGTCAATGGTTATCTTTGCAGCACCCTCCCTGATTGATGCGAAAGACAAGGATATATCTTCCGGAAGTACGTATATCCATCCCAGACCCGAACGTTTTACCGACTTCACATTCATAAGCCCGCTGCCTGCCCCATTTGTCAACGCGTATCCCAAAAGAAAAGAAATGGGAGACCAGTATCTGGATTTCTTTGGAGTTATTGCCATTGTCGGCGAAACCAAAAAGCAGAGAATCGATATGCGCCGGATCGCGCATGTGTTAATGGGCCTTATTGACAATGACCAGGACGGCCTGCCGGATGATAAGCATTTATGGAACAAGTGGAAAGAAAAGGTAAACAACGAGAATCGTTTGGTGCTTTATGTAACAGAGCAAAAGACAACGTATAAGTCATTCGATGGCGCACATCCCAGCGTCTATCATCAAGGGTGGAGCTCTTTCCGAGATGGTGAAAGATTGCATCTCAGTAATGTCCAGGAGGAATTGTTTCATTTCCTTCAGAGATACTTCTGGGAAATCGAATACCCCGAAGCATTCGGCCTTGATAGAAATCCGCGCAGTATTGCTCATTATGCGGCTGTGAAAGCTGTCAGAAATAAGCATTACGTCTACGACCAGAACTGTATTTCACACAGCGGCTGTCTAGTCCCTGAGTTCTTCTTTTGTGTGATGACGGATGTTATGAAAGGCTGGCAGGGTAACGGTTTTGATGCGCCGGGACAGGGTGAATGGCGATTGAAAGGGAATCGTGATGCGATCCGCCAGAATTATCCAGATATGATGGAAATGATTCTGACTATGCAGGATCAAGGGAAGCTCCCCAAGAAATGGCCCAGTTTCTTTCTAATCAAAAACCGCGTAATTAGACGCAGGTCTGCAAAAAACAATTAGAGGCAGTTGTGCTCTGTAGAAAAGTGCCCTGGTTTTTTGTGGTTGATGGCGCTACGAGGGCTGGATGAGCACAGAACAGGGAAGCAATGTGTGTTGTTGGAGGTCGGCTCACTGGCGACAGAGCGCAGCGCAAAATGCAGCGCAGCAGACGCATGCACCGAGTCGCACCGATTGGCAAGCAATAACAAAAGTCCCGGACGAGCAGGGGCGTATGCGAAATTGTGCGACTCCTGCGTTGTTGTGCCAGAGGCCTGTGTGGCGCGGGGACAGGATGCGAAACAGAGGCGCTGTGCGGAAAGCCGAAAAAACCGCAACGGGAATAAGCCCCGTTGCGGTGATGAGGATGTCTTGGAAAAGACTATTTTTTTGTCGGGACGCCCCACGACCGGTCATGCACAATCAGCCATTTCTCTTTCTTTTTCATCCACGTGCAGGAGTACCTGCCTCGGGTCGGGCGGGAGGGGTCGCTGTCACCCACGTTGTTCCAGACCCCGGTCTCGATGACGATCCGGCGCGAGAGTACCCTGCGTTCCACCTTGGTGATGGTTTGTTGGATTTTGGATTGTTTGTCAAAAAATTCTGCAAATTGTTTCCGCATCGCTTTTCTGCCTCGGTGGTGGACATCGTCTTCATAGACGTCGGTCTTTACGTCGTACAGTTTTGCCAGGGCAACTGCATCGTGGGCATCGAATGCCGCGTCCCATTGTCTGTGGGCGGCTTCCACCTCTCCGAGGATTTTCTTTTCGTCGATGTTCCTGGCCGGTTGGCCCTTCGCTACTCGCTTGGCTTTGGAGACCCAGGGCTTGCCGTCGGTGAGGTCCTCGTAATGGAGACTGTTCGCATCGGGCCAGGAGAGGGTGGCATCGGAGTCCCAGACCATTTCATCGAAAATGCCGCTGCCGTGCCCGCTCCACTTGTCGTCTTCGAACTGGTCGTAATGCGTCACCCAGTGATCGCCACGGGATGTATGAGATTGCACCACAAAGTGCTTCTTCTCGGCATCCCAGAACCCGATTTTTGTCTCGGTATAGCCTTCCGTCGTCAGAGAAAACAGCAGGCTATTTTTTTTCTTGGCGTTGGCCCACTTGTAGGTGTACCTTTCCGATGTCGTTTTTCCGTCAAAATCCACGTGACCCGACCAGCGGCCGATCAAATGCTGGTCGATCTGCTGCCGGATGTTCTCGGGCATACCCTGGCCAGGTGCCGGACTGGCCAGGCAGGCCGTCACCAGTACGGCCTTAAGAATCGCAAGACGTCTCATGATTGTGGTCTCCATCAATGCTAAAACTGCGTTTCACCGGTCCGGTCCAAATCGGGACTCCGAACAGCCCTATTAGTCATAAACGATAACGATTGGATCTTTTTGGGCTCCGGATTATCCCAGAGATCGTGCGCGTTGTCGAGTTTCTTGGCCAATCTAGTGCCCGTTTTGCGTCGTCGATCAGGGGACCACGTTCGGCACTGAATTCGTGTGGGGAAATGCGTGTCCTCCTGCCCCATGCCGTTTCACGCCAGCCGCGACACCGAACGGACAGGTGACTTGTCAGCAACACCACCAGCATGCGTGCGAGGCCAGGCATGGCACGACTCCCACAGGATGGATTTGCTCTCCGTAGCCTGGTGCGGAAGGGAGTGCGCTTCCTGTGCGCTTGATTCACCATCGGCCGGCCAATACAGCGGCCCGCAAAAAAAAAGAGCGACCGGACGCAGAGCTTGCCTGTCCCCCGCGACGGCTACCAGTCCGCAGTCAGGCTGTGGTGACTGGGTGATGAACTCTACTGGAGTCGTACAGGGAAACAAAGCCTCGGCCCTGTGTGGAGAAGAGCACCATACATCACTCGGCTGGCCACCCTG
>CAXEIY010000293.1:0-6729 GCA_963996245.1 uncultured Planctomycetia bacterium
AATTCGAATCAAGACAAATCACTCAATCGGGCAGACTGGCCAAGTTATGGGTCCGCCCTGGGCTATTTTAGACCAATGGCCAATGGGTTGCCGTCTCAGTTCACGGTCCCCAATCCGTTGATTGAGGGTAATCTGGTGTGGCCCGGTCAACATGCCGGTTTTCTGGGGCCGCGATGCGACCCGTTTCAGGTAAAAGAAGATCCAAACAAGAAGGATTTTAAAGTCAACGGTTTGAAATTGCTGGATGGTCTCAGTATTGATCGACTGGACGATCGACTGGAATTGCTTCAGACACTTAACGATCAACGTCACGCGCTGGACGCTTCTGCAAGAGGTCAGCAATTCAGTAATCAGCAGCAATCCGCCTACTCCATGCTAACTTCCGCTAAACTTGCAAGGGCCTTTCATCTTCATAAAGAAACCGATAAAGATCGCGAACGATATGGTCGTAACACACTCGGACAAACCCTGTTACTTGCGAGGCGACTGGTCGAAATCGAAGTACCGGTAGTTCAATGTAACATGGGGCGTGTTCAAACCTGGGATACGCATGTGAATCACTTTCCCAGAGTGAAGAAACTGATCCCGCAGGTAGATCAGGGAGTCAGTGCGTTGCTGGACGATCTTACAGAACGAGGCCTCTTGGAAACGACACTGGTAATTATTGTTGGGGAATTCGGACGGACTCCCACGATCTCTCCGTTACCAGGTGCCAAGGTTCCTGGACGCCATCATTGGGCCTGGGGCTACACGGCGGTGTTTGCTGGTGGCGGGGTACGAGGTGGTCAGGTTATCGGAAAAACCGATCGTATCGGTGGACGTCCGGTCACTCGACCGTTTCATCCTAATGACATGGGCGCCACGATATATCAGTCTCTCGGGATTGAACCGTCTACGGAAATTCTTGATCGACTCAAACGTCCGCGACGTTTATGCCAGGGACAGGTCATGGATGCGTTGTATGATGGTAGTTCGGTAAGCTGACGAAGATGGAGGTTCGTCGGTGTTGCTAATCCGTACAACATCTGGAATAGCGTGTGCCACTGATGTTGCGCTCCTTTTTTAATCGCCGGATGGCTTCTGGAGTATCGAGTATCAGACAAACGTCGGTCCTCATGATGGAACCGATACTCAAGACTAAAATGACCTCGGTTTCATGATACACGAATTACCTGTCCACTTTCCCGTAACAGCTGCTCCTGAACCGCTGCCTCGGTTTGGGGGTTTTGAGGCCAGTTCTCGGGTGAAATATGAGAAAGTCGAAGCATCAGACGTGTCAACTGCGCAACATATTCACGCAGTTCTCTGACATTAAGTTTGTCTCGTGTGTCCTGTTGTTCGTGGTGATAATCTGAGTCAGGATGACGACCGTGAAATCTCCATCGCCAAAGATGAGCAGTGTCGATTCCTGCTCTGAGGAAGGGAAAATGGTCAGAGGTGGCGTCATATTGGGCCATCACGTGACAGATAAGATCTTCGTTCATGTGATCAAATTGTTGCTGAATGAAGTCTCGCAGATGCGGAAAGGCCAGCACGAGCCCCTTCATATGGCCGGTTGACAGTTCATCGAGATTGATTGCCAAGCGCGGTGCCGGCTTCTGGTCACAATGTGCCCGTACATACTGGATGGATCCCTGGAACCGCTGCTCCTCTCCGCTGAAGGTTGCAAAGCGAATCGTCATACCCGGATCGATTCCCAGATCGTCTCGAAGTTTGGCCAGAACTCGTGCGGTTTCCATCACCGCAATGGTTCCTGATGCATTGTCATTACCTCCGGGAACTCCATAGACGGTATCGTGATGCCCCCCCAGAACGAGGGTTTCCTCCGGCCAGTGCTTGCCAGGCAACGTAGCGGTTACATTGTGGCTGGTGGCCGTATAAAACCGACTGTGTACTTTGAGTGTCACCTTGTCAACCAGAGCCCGCCTGACACGAGCGGCGGATTCTCGAGATATAGTGACCACAGGAAGAGGGGCCTCAGCCGTCTCGGGTTGTCTCCAGTTGCCTCCATTATGATATTCCACGCGACCTCCGCGTTTGCGATCAATAACGACAACCGCCAGCGCACCTTCTTGCTTCAGTTCATTCAACCTCTGATCAATAGGGACCGGCGGTGTAAAAGGTTCGTACTCGAGATGCATTAGCGCCACGGCACCCTGGATAGTGCTGCCATTCCGATGACGTTCGTGATGTGTTCCGTATCCCACATCGACCAGCGGCGCCTGGATATCGCATGGAGGACAACGATTAAAGGGCAGGGCATGAATGGAATCGCCGTTTGGATCAAGGAGGCTGACTTCGTCACAGGCCCAAGTATCTAATTCAAATGGCTCAAGTTGGGCATTTTCAAGCTGAGCCTGCGAGAATTGGTCTTTGATATAACTTACCGCTCGATGTTCCTCTTCGGAGCTTGACCATCGTGGTCCGATTGTGTCGCAGAGCATGTCGGCATGCTGAGGAATGAGAGTGCCGGTCCAGGCTTCACCAAAGAGCCAGCGATCGAGTTCTTTCCAGTTGAGAGTCATAGTGCAGAAACCTATTAAAAGTGGGTCATCAAAGTACGGTTTTATCGGAAAACGGTGTTAGCCAGGGGGTAACAGGATGACTACTTCGGATGGGTATCCCGCTGGTCGTGGCCTGTATTGTTATCCGGCTTCTGTTTTTGAAAATAGCGATGGTATCGCAGTGACAAATCGGATTCCCAGGGTCGATAGGTGTTGCAGAAATCGATGCGGTCACCTAGGGAGGGATGCGATCCTCTCCAGAAAGTGTACAGTTTACCGGGCCTCGGATTTCCAAGATTGGTACTTTGTAACTGTACAAATGCCGTGGCGGCACTGGTATTGTCCTGAGTCAGTTCCAGCGCAAAACGGTCGGCTTCACGTTCATGGTAACGGCTAACCATCAGTCCAAGCGGTGAACCGACAAACAGACAGATGCTCAATAGCATGTGCAGTAATGGAAAGGATGCAATGTGATCCAGTTGCTTAAATCCCCATCGCAGTTGAAACCGCTCTATCATTGTGTGAGCCATGAAGTGTACGCCATAAAGAAGTAGTGGGATAGTGAGTATGATTAGAAGGATGGATCGTATCACATGTCCCAGAACATAATGGCCCATTTCATGCCCCATCACAAACAACAGTTCGTTATGGTTCAGTTTTTCAACAAGCGTATCCCAGAGAACGATTCGCTTGGTTTGTCCCAGACCGGTCACATAAGCATTAACTGCTTTGGTGTCCCGACTTTTGTCTACTTCAAAAACACGACTGTCATTAATTCCGCATTGTGCTGCCAAGTTCAGTATTGCATTCTCCAACCGTTCGTCTTTCATCGGTCCGAAGTTATTGAAAAGAGGCGCAATAAAGATTGGTTGGATAAGCATCATGAAGAACATGAATGGTACGGCAAGGAATGAAGTGTAGAGCCACCAGCGGTGTGGACTTTTATGAATGATAAAGTAGGGGAGCCATGCAAAGAGGGCGTACAAAATAAGGGTGACCATCATTTCCAGTCCATAATGTCGTAGCCAAATGGTGACCGTTTGATTGGAAAGTCCATAAGCATGTTGTCGCATGAAGCCAAGATAAAAGGCAAGGGGCATGAAGACCAGATGCGTGAGCAGGGTGTAGAAAGAAAGGTAAAAAAGAATGGTGAAATACCACCTGTTTCTCGCCAGTTTGTGTGCCATGTCATAAATACGGGGCGACAGACCTGTCCACAGGATGGCTGCGGGAATCAGGAGTCTCAACAGGATACCGGTGGCCCACACGATATTGCCTGACTGATAGTATTGTCTTGCCAGGTCAGACATCACCGGAACGGACACGTGTTGTTGCTTGTTTGACGTATCCTTCCCCAATAACTCAGGGGCAGCTGTTCCGAAAACAACCATAAGAGATGCGATTATTATGAGGCGACCGGTGGATTGGAGTATTGTCACGCTATAGTCAGTTAAAGAATGGAAATAGGGCGAAAATATCAAGATACAGGTGATCTTAGGGGAATAAGAAGTCAGACGTACTCGTAGCAGGAGTGTATTATAGTTATCTGCTTATCAGAAAGAAGGTGTCACGATAGGATAACGAAGAAGCTGGGTTTTGGTCATCAAACAAAACAGGACACGTCCGCTGGGATCAGTTAAAAGAGACCGAAGAAAGTAATCTGAGCAGGTTGGTGGTCCTGCCAGAGACGTGGCTATGGTGGCGCTAGCAGTTGAATCAGATGTTCTCGCACAGGAAGGATGTTTTTGTATCGAGCTATCTCGTCAGGCATCGTTACAAGTGCTCTGACAAGGCCACGAGAGGCTTCCGGTGACATGGTTATTTCAAGGACGGACAAATTCTGCAGGCGAATGCCAAAGAGGATGCCGCCGGAGTTCGGAAGCTTGTAAAAAAACTGATGTTCAATCCGGATCCAGATATCACCTGCGGAAAGCTGTACACTAACGGGGGATAACTGCCTGGAAGGATGCTGGTTTAAGGTAGCGGAGGCACTGATGCCCCAGTTAGCACGTAGCCAGCCTGTTGCTGGTCGCATTCGAAGTAAGAAAGAATCGATGCGAGTGCCCAGTTCAGAATTAAGAGTTGGCACGGGCGCATGGATATGATGAACATTCAGCCCCAGTTTATTTTCAGGTGACCAGGATGACGGAAAACAAATAACTCCCGCTTTTAAAATGAAGTTACCGTCTGCGTCTGGAGCCAAAAGCAGATAGTCGGGTTCCCAAAGAATCCCCAGTACGGCCAACCGGCTGGGCACTTCGGAAGAAGCATCAAGATGCTGTTGATCGTCCCGGGTGAAAGGAGTCCATGCTTCTGCCAGTTCCAGAGTTTCTTTCACCATGCCAGCGGCATCGGAGCGATACAGAATACATTGGTCTGGTCGGTCACGCAATTCCTGCCGACGTTGGTGCTTCCATGTTGCGTGATTGGGGCCGGGTTCAAAAAAAGATCGGGGGTCGCCGGGTTTTAAGCCCAGTGTAAACTGAAAATCACGATCCGGAAAGAGTTCCAACCAGTTAGGACTGGGTTCAGGTTGTATCACGGGAGAGCCCGATTGACAGAATAGAGAGTTCGTTGGAATTTCCGTGACGCCGCATCCAATACCAGGTCATGAAAAGGGTTGACGAACAATCATGGTTAAAATAATAATTCGCAACGCAGACGATTCAGCGATCGGTTCCACTGAGTGGTTGCGATAGCCGTAATTTAGACGATACAGGAATTTCCTCGCGACAAGTAGAGAGATCATGAGCACAACGCAGTTTGACGACCAGATTGATCGGTACTCGAAAATGGCCACCCGATTAATAGACGAAGTCGGTAGGGTTCTGGTAGGGCAGGACGCCATGATCACTCATATCCTCACAGGGTTGCTGACTGGAGGTCACGTGTTAATTGAAGGTGTTCCAGGGCTGGCCAAAACTCTGGCAGTCAGTAGCTTGGCCAAGGCAGTTAACACCTCCTTTTCCCGTATCCAGTTTACACCTGACATGCTACCGGCAGATGTGATTGGCACAGAGGTATTTAATCCCAAAGAAGCTACCTATCACGTTAAGAAAGGACCGGTGTTCGCGAATTTGATACTGGCTGATGAAATTAATCGTGCACCCGCAAAGGTCCAGGCGGCACTGCTGGAGGCGATGCAGGAAAGACAAGTAACCATTGGAACGGAAACCTATTCGTTCGAAGAACCTTTTCTGGTGATGGCGACACAGAATCCGATTGAACAGGAAGGAACGTATCCACTTCCCGAAGCGCAAATAGACCGTTTTATGATGAAGATTCTTGTGGACTATCCATCGCGTGAAGAGGAACGCAAAATTGTTAACCGAATGGCTGTAGAAAAGGCGGTTCCAGAAGTTACTGCCGTAGCGACACCAGATGAATTGATGGGTGCTCGAAACGTTATTAATCAAATATGGGTAGACGATAAAGTACGTGATTACGCGGTAGATCTGGTTCGTGCGTCACGGAATCCTTCTGAACTCGGTATTAACGATATGGAGGGATTTATTGAAACAGGGGGTAGTCCCCGTGCTTCTATCTATCTGTTGAAGGCAGGTAGAACACATGCTTTCCTGCAAGGACGGTCTTATGTCACACCCCATGATATTAAATCGACCGCGCCGCATATACTCAGGCATCGGTTGGTATTAACTTACGAAGCGGAAGCAGAAGGAAAGACATCCGATCAGATCGTACGTCATATTCTTGATAATGTTCCGGTACCTTAAGGAGTTTCTTGACTGACATGCTTTCCAGAGAATTACTCCAGCAGGTCCGGAAACTCCAAATCCAGACCGGACGTCAAGTTGCTGACGTTCTGGCTGGCCAGTATCTTTCAGCGTTTCGTGGACGAGGCATCGAATTTGATGAAGTGCGTCCCTATGTGCCGGGTGATGAAATTCGTAGCATAGACTGGAATGTAACGGCTCGTACCGGTAAACCATTTGTCAAACGGTATATGGAAGAGCGTCAGCTCACTTTGATGATGATGGCGGACATTTCCCCGTCTCAGGACTTTGGATCACAGACACGGTCCAAACGGGATGCGACGGCCGAATTATGCGCCTTATTGGCGTTTTCGGCATCTAATAGTGATGACAAAGTTGGACTGGCTCTCTTTCATGGAGGAATCGAGCAATATATACCACCCCGTAAAGGTCAAAAGCATTCCTTGCGTGTGGTAAGAGAAGTGTTGGCACATGGGGCAGTGGATAAAGAT
>CAXEIY010000294.1:0-34098 GCA_963996245.1 uncultured Planctomycetia bacterium
AAGATGGGTTTCCAAAATCTGACCTACATTCATACGACTGGGAACCCCCAGTGGGTTTAACATGATTTCCACAGAGGTACCATCTTCGAGATAAGGCATATCCTCTTCTGGAAGTATCTTTGCTATCACCCCCTTGTTTCCATGACGACCCGCCATTTTATCGCCAACTGAAATCTTACGCTTGGTTGCCACATAGACCTTCACCATCTGCAATACCCCAGATGGCAATTCGTCTCCACGGCGCAAAGAATTGAGCGTACGATTCCTTTCTTCAAGCAACAATTCAATATCCGGACGGTGATTGGCAATAATCTGCTCACAATCCGCACGTCGCTGCTGGCTGCGAATATCAATCTGATCTACTTCGAACCCAACTGCCTGCTCCACAACAACACGGGGGTCTTTATTCCGCCCCAGTTCTCCGCCGTCAGAATCGTACAAGGTTCGTCCCAACACCGACTCCATTTCAAGAATCATAGCCTGGAACTGTTCGGCTACCTTTGCGCTCTTATCCTGATCAGCCGCTTTGATTTCACGATCCAGTGCCTTGCGCTGAACGTCATCAAGACTCATTCTTCGTGCAAAACGCTCCGTGTGAATGACGATTCCATCTACCCCACTCGGAACCTCCAGTGAGTCATTCTTTACATCTTCACCGGCACGTCCAAAAATGGCATGTAACAACTTCTCTTCCGGTGTTAACTCCGTCTTTGATTTTGGAGAGACTTTGCCTACCAAAATATCACCTGGTTCGACATAGGTTCCGACTTCGACCAGCCCTTCATCATCCAGATGGCGTAACGCCTTTTCGCTGACGTTTGGAATGTCTCTCGTAAACTCTTCGCGACCAAGCTTCGTTTCTCGAATTTCTGTTTCAAACTCTTCGATATGAATAGACGTATACACTTCGTCTTTCACTAATTTTTCAGAGATAATGATAGCATCTTCAAAATTGTATCCGTCCCAAGCCATGAAGGCGACCAACACATTTCTCCCCAGAGCAAGTTGCCCCTGATGCGTAGCAGCTCCCTCTGTCAACATGGCCCCTTCTTCCACTTTATCTCCGACCTGGACCATCGGTTTCTGATTCAAACAGGTGCGCTCATTAAGCCCCACAAACTTGCGCAAAGGGTATGTCGTATCATCGTTTACTACGATCCTCTCACTATCGACATAGGTCACTTCTCCCGCGCAATCTGACCGGACCATCATTCCAGAATTTCTCGCTACATCCGATTCTAACCCCGTTGAAACAAGAGGCGGTTCTGCCCGAAGCAGCGGGACAGCCTGTCGCTGCATATTGGAACCCATCAGTGCACGGTTTGCGTCGTCATGTTCTAAAAACGGGATAAGCCCCGCCGATACACCGACCATTTGACGAGGAGAAATGTCTATGAACTGGACCTTGTCAACGTCCACCATTTCAAAATCGCCACGATAACGAGCAAGGACTCGATCCCCAACAAGACGCCCACTCTCAACGACGGTATCTGCCGGAGCCAGATAAACCTCACTCTCCTGGTCACCTCGAAGCCAGACCACCCGGTCTGTAACTTTCCCCTTGTCCACCTCCCGATAAAGAGTGATCAGAAATCCGTATTCATCCACACCGGAATATATGGTCATACTCGATATCAGACCGATGTTAGTCCCTTCCGGGGTTTCGATAGGACATATACGGCCATAATGCGAAATATGGACGTCACGCACTTCAAAACCGGCACGTTTACGGTTCAAACCTCCCGGGCCTAGCGCGCTGAGACGCCTCTCATGCGTTAACTGAGCCAACGGATTGGTCTGATCCACTACCTGACTTAGTTCCCCTCTACCAAAAAAATAATCAATGGCTGCACTTACAGCCTTCGGATTAATCAATGATCTCGGTGTAATCTCATCCATATCTTTTAGGCTCAGCCTCTCCTGAACCGTTCTGCGCAACTTGAGAAATCCTTTCCTCAACTCGTCTGTAGCCAACTCATCTATGGTCCGTAAACGACGGTTACCAAGATGATCAATGTCATCAATCGCGGTATCGGGGTTGCCTGCACGAAGCTCAATCAAATAGCGCACCGCATTAACCAAATCATCTGCACAGAGTGTCATTTCCGTTTCAGGAATATTCTGCGAGAATTTCCGGTTAATTCGAAATCTCCCAACGCGCCCGAGACGATAGCGATTGGAATCAAAGAACTTCTCCTGGAACAACTCTTGAGCTTTTTCCAACTGCGGAGGGTTTCCGGGCCTCACCCGTTGATAGATTCGCAGCAACGCTTCTTGATAACTGGCAGTGTTGTCTTCTGACAAACTGTTCAGAATAAGAGGATCCTGCACTTCATCCACAATTTCGATCTCTTGGAGTCCGGCTGTACAGATTAATTCTGCCGTATTCTTGGTGATAACCTGACCGGTTTCAACGAGCACTTCTCCGGCCCTTGGATGACCACCAGGATACACCACGTCATTGACCGCAACCTTGCCTTCGATTTTCCCGACACTGCGACCATCGACGACTCGTTTCACCGACGTGGAATAAAACAATTTCAGAATATCGGCATCTGTCGAGTACTCCATCCCCATGGCACGCAACAAAGTGATTGCTGAAAATTTACCGCTTTGATCGATGCGCACGGTCAGACTATCTTTCTTGCCCACCATCAATTCTATCCAGCTTCCCCGCTCAGGTATGATGCGGCAAGAATGCAAACGCCGCTCTCCCGTATCCATTTCCAGCATGAAATCCACACCTGGAGAACGATGCAACTGACTTACCACCACACGCTCTGAACCATTAATGATGAACTCGCCGCCACCAAGCATCACGGGAATGTCACCCAGGTAGACTTCTTCTTCAACCGGCTCAGCCTTGTTGAGGCGCAACCACACGCGCAACGGCATTCCGTATGTCAGACGAAGCTGGCGGCACTCATTCGGGGAATATCGAGGTTTGCCAAGCTCATACTTGACATAGTCGAGACTCACACTTTTGTCATAATTCTCAATAGGAAATATTTCCCGAAAAACAGACTCCAGCCCCTGGTCTTTCCGTTCCTTGGGAGGCGCGTCCAACTGCAAAAATTCGGCATAAGACTCCGTCTGAACCTGCGTCAGATCTGGCACAGAATAATCAACTGGGAGTGAACCAAAATGTCGTTGTTCGAAACTGGCAGACTTCCCACTCGTGACGGTTGCCATTCGTTGTTTTCCTCCATAAGGGCCTTGTTCCGGTCAAAACAAGCCAGCTACCTTCCGATGTCATCAGAAACAACGGAAGAGACGGTATTAAAACCGTGCACTATCTATCCAAAACTTTTTTCACAGAACCATGAACGCGCAAAAATTAACACACCCAGCAACAGACATGAGCCCGGAACCATGACGCCCCGCACACCCACAAAGCGTGTTCCCATACTGCATGACAGCCATACCTGCACCGAAGAAAACACCTACTTTAATGCAGCTGTTGCGCCTTGCTCTTCGAGTTCTGTCTTCAACTTTTCTGCAGCATCCTTGGGCAAAGCCTCTTTAACCGTTGACGGAGCGCCCTCAACAAGATCTTTGGCTTCTTTCAGTCCCAGACCAGTCGCGGAACGGACAACTTTAATTACCGCAACCTTCTTGTCACCAAATGACTCTAAGACAACGTCAAACTCGGTCTTTTCCTCTGCTTCCGCACCGCCACCATCACCCGCACCCGGAACAGCCGCTATCACGGCACCACCGGCAGGTTTAATGCCATGCACCTCTTCCAAATAATCGCCTAACTGCTTCGCCTCTAAAACGGTCAACCCAACCAACTGATCACCCAATTGCTTGACATTGTCCGCAAATTCCACCGTTGTCTCTGCCGTCGCCATCTCGCACCTGTTCCTTTCTGACCACAAACCAAATTTTTCAGCTTTACTCTCGTACTCACATCATCAATGTTGCGGCACGATCCAAAACAAGGAAGTCATCCTTCCTCCCGCTCCGCCAGGGATTGAACCTGACCCGCAACCTGACCACCTGGCGACATCACCATACCTGCCACCCGTGCACCGGAAGCAATTAACTGTCCCGCAATAAGCCCAATAAGCTCATCTTTCCCGGGAATTTTACTTAACACCTCGACATCGTTCGGAGACAATCCCTTCCCGTCAGTTGTCCCGCCCCGAATCTTAAAAGCTTCATTATTCTTGTCGAATTCAGCTATTTCTTTCGCCAGATCAACGATGCTTTCACCACCCCAAATGACCGCCGAAGGGCCTGCCAACTGATCGGCAACCACCTCCATCCCCAAATCGCGAAAAACACGACTTGCCAGACGGTTTTTCACCACCCTCAATCGCATATTTTTTTCTTGAAGACTGGCGCGAATTCGACCATCTGTGATCGCATCAACCCCTGCTACGCTGACTATCAGCATATCCTCTACGCCCTCAAAATCATCTCTGAGCGCGTTCTGAACAACTTTCTTAATGCGTTGACTCATAAAAAACTCCCGCACTCCCTGTTCTATGCAATAATTGGCACCGCCGGTGCCATCGTCGCAGAAATCGTTGCAGAGTGGATATACGTACCTTTCGCAGCCATCGGACGCATATTCCTCACACTGGTAATAAAAGCATCTATATTTTCCACAACATTCTGCTGGCTAAAACTCATTTTCCCTACGGGAACGTGCAGGTTCCCACCGGCATCAACACGAAACTCCACCTTCCCTGCTTTGTATTCAGCAATCGCCGAAGCCACATCATCGGTTACCGTCCCGGCACGAGGCGAAGGCATCAATTTCCTCGGACCCAACACCCGTCCTAACGGGCCAACCAGACTCATTAACTTCGGAGTGGCGATCGCCACATCAAACTCAAACCAGCCACCTTTGACCTTTTCCGCCAAATCCGCTGCTCCCACATAGTCAGCACCTGCCTCTGTCGCCGCCTCGGCCAACTCCCCTTCGGCGAATACCAGCACGCGGGACACCCTTCCGGTACCGTGAGGCAAAACGATGGACCCACGCACCAGCTGATCGGCCTGTTTCGGATCAACCCCCAAATGCATCGAAACCTCTACAGTCTGATCAAACTGACATGGTTTCACCCCCTCGGGAAGCGACCCTTCCAATGAGAACAGCTTCTTTACCGCATCCGACACCGACATCGGCAGCAAGTCCCGGGTTTGCTCCAGCATTGCAGAAAATCGCTTCGATTGACGAGGCATCTCAAATCTTCCTCATAATACTTCTTGCCATCTTAACCACATCCGATAATCATCGCAGCACCCTCTCGTTCGCCACGACCAACCCTCACCATTCAATCATCCACCTCAACACCCATGGAACGCGCTGTCCCTTCGATGATCCGCATCGCCTGGTCGATACTATTGGCATTCAGGTCTTCATATTTTGTTTCCGCTATCTGCCGCACTTGCTCACGCGTGACGGACCCCACCTTCTCTTTATGTGGCACCGGAGAGCCCTTTGCGATTCCCGCAGCCTGCTTAAGAAGGACAGCGGCAGGGGGACTTTTCGTAATAAAGGTGAAACTGCGATCACTAAAAATCGAGATCTCAACAGGAACCAGCGTTCCATTCAGCTCACGGGTTCGCTCATTAAACTGCTGGACAAATTGACCGATATTAACACCCTGAGGACCCAGCGCAGTACCCACCGGAGGTGCCGGTGTAGCCTGCCCACCTGTAACCTGAAACTTCACCTTTGCAGCAATCTGTTTTGCCATCGTCTACCCAATCCCCTCCAATTTCTCACACACCCCATTTCAATACAGATACGCTCTGTTTCACGAAACCACTAGACGGCTTCTACCTGCCAATACTCGAGCTCCACGGGGCAGGAACGACCAAAAATATTAATCATTACCGTAACACGACCATTAGCCTCATCGACCCCTTCAACATCGCCCTCAAAATTTTCAAAAGTTCCCTCTTTAATTTTCACGGTGTCTCCAGAATGAAAATCGATCTTCAAACGAGGCTGCGATTCCTCCTTGGCACTCTCCCGACCTAACATGCGTTCCACTTCGTGATCCAGCATTGGCATTGGAGGTTGACCAGCAGCTCCCGTGAAATCACCCACCCCCGGAGTCTCTCGGACCAAAAACCACGTGTCGTCATTAATCTCCATATGAACCATGACATAACCGGGATACAGCTTGCGGTCACTCACCCGGCGTTTCCCAGATTTGATTTCCGTCACTTTTTCTGTCGGAACAATGATCTCCCCAAAGAATTCTTCCAAGCCGGCAATAGCTATTCTGCGCTGCAGCCCCGAGCAAATCGTCCCTTCACGTCCGCTCTGAACCTTCAGCACATACCACTTTTTCTTACTATCGACAGACGGTGCACCCGAAACAGAGCCCAAAGAAGGCTCCTGCCCAACATCAGGAGTCTCTTCAGAACCTTCGGGAGACAACGAAACTTCGGGATCTATCCCTTTATCATCCATAGCAGCCTCATATACAGAATGTCCGTCCAACGCACTAACCGGAGCCCGGAAGAACACCTATAGCTGTCAAAACGTACCGCCATAACGCGTCACTAGCGAACAAAAATGCTGTTACAAAAACCATAAAAACCAAAACCACCCCTGTCGCCTGAACCAACTGATCACGGGTTGGCCATGACACCTTATTGACCTCCGCTTCTGTGGCGATCAAAAAGTCAGCAAAGGTCGGAACATGAACCAGACGCCAAGAGAGCCACCCGCCCAAACCAAGCAACACCGCGGGAATCCCAAATTGAATCATCGCGTCGCCATAAAAAACTTCCAACGTATTACTGAGACTCCAACAGCCTAGCCCAACCAGCAGAGCGGACGCCGCCAGAGTCATTTGGCGCACACGCCGCCCCTGGTTTCGCTTATAGGGTTTGGCATTCATCCAAGCTTTATATTTACTCAAAGTACCACGACCTGACAACCGGCAAATGTGACAACTAATTTAACGCAGGACACAACAACCGGCCCTCCGATGACGCCCTCCAGAAGACAACGCCGTTTAACCTATCCGGCAAAAGCAACAGCAGGGGCGGAGGGACTTGAACCCGCAACCGCCGGTTTTGGAGACCGGTGCTCTGCCAAATTGAGCTACACCCCTAAAAGATTAACGTCTCCAAACAAATTCCGCTACCAACACCCTTCCTTTATTTCTTGCGAGACTCCTTGTGAAGTGTATGCCGCCTCAACCTCGGGCAATACTTCATCAACTGCAGCCGTTCCGTCCCCCGAGTTTCCTTCTGAACACGATAATTCCGAAGCCCGGTCTCGGTGCACTCCAGCCAAACGTATTCGCGTGCCATCCCTAAACCCCTCTATATTACAACTATTCAATCACCTTAGTCACCAAACCAGAACCCACGGTCTTACCCCCTTCACGAATGGCAAATCGCTGACCATCGGCCATAGCAATCTCTTTACCCAAAGAAATTGAAAGCGACACGCTGTCCCCAGGCATACACATCTCAGCACCTCCAAGCAAATCAGCACTACCGGTAACATCGGTCGTGCGAAAATAGAACTGAGGCTTGTAACCCGAGAAGAACGGGGTATGACGACCACCCTCCTCCTTCGACAACACATACACTTCCGCTTCAAATTTGGTGTGGGGAGTTATCGACCCAGGCTTTGCCAACACCTGACCTCGCTCCAAGTCCTCCTTATCGACCCCTCGAAGCAGAATACCGACATTGTCTCCAGCCTGACCACTATCCAGGGTTTTATTGAACATTTCAACGCCCGTAACGACCGTTTTTCGGGTCTCGTTCAAACCCACAATCTCAACTTCCTCACCAGTCTTGACCAGCCCCATCTCGATACGGCCAGTACCTACCGTGCCGCGACCCTTGATGGAAAACACGTCTTCGATCGCCATTAAAAACGGCTGATCTACATCACGACTCGGCTCAGGAATAAAGCTATCCAACGCATCCATCAGATTATAAATACACTTTGCCTTATCCTCATTCTCGGCCCCCACCTCATAAGCCGATTTTGCATCCCCTCGCACGATGGGAATGTTGTCCCCATCAAAATCATACTTACTCAACAACTCACGAACTTCCATCTCGACCAACTCAAGCAACTCTTCATCATCAACTAAATCGACCTTGTTGAGAAATACAACCAACTGAGGAACGCCCACCTGCCTGGCCAGCAGAATATGCTCGCGCGTCTGAGGCATGGGGCCGTCCGACGCCGAAACAACCAGTATGGCTCCATCCATCTGAGCGGCACCGGTGATCATGTTCTTAATATAATCAGCATGCCCCGGACAATCGATATGGGCATAGTGTCGGGCATCGGACTCATACTCAACATGCGCAACGGCAATAGTGACCGTTTTGGTCGCATCGCGAACTGTCCCGCCTTTCGCAATGTCCGCATAATCTTTTATCGATGCCAAGCCTTTTGCCGACTGACACTGCAAAATTGCTGCCGTCAGAGTGGTCTTACCATGGTCAATATGGCCAATTGTACCAACATTTACATGGGGTTTATTACGCTCAAAGACTTCCTTAGCCATGACTCCTCCACCAACGGTTTAAGCTGTGCAACCAACCAATGGCAATCTACTCAATTGCCTGACGACAAATCTCCAAAAACCTCAACTCCACGCTTACAACCAAACACGACCAAGCTGCTGATGGGACTCGAACCCATGACCTCGTCCTTACCAAGGACGCGCTCTACCAGCTGAGCTACAGCAGCAGCACCATTGCTGCCTAACCTCTCACAACAACCAATCAGAACCTCATCGAATATTCATTGGTATTCGGGAAATCCTCACCACAACCTTTATTCCGATACCCTGACCCTTTCAAACGAACCGACCTTTACCTTGTATCGCCTTTCCCCCACAAACCAACAACTACCCCATCCAACTTAGTCAATAAGCGGGCGATGGGAATCGAACCCACATGACCGGCTTGGAAGGCCGGGGCTCTGCCCTTGAGCTACGCCCGCCCAAACAAAAACAACCTCGGAAATCATTTCTGGTCAGACCAAAACCTCATGGCCACAATGCCTCAAATGCGTCTCTACCCCAACCCTGCACCATCCCAATGGGGGGAGCAGGATTCGAACCTGCGAAGGCGTTGCCACCAGATTTACAGTCTGGCCCCTTTGGCCGCTCGGGAACCCCCCCGTATAAAAAAATTCAGCCGTAAACCCAACTTTGCAAGTAGCTGCATCGCGGGGAAACGAACATACTGTCAACCTCGTTCATCATTCAAGCTAGCGGTGGGATTCGAACCCACAACATCCGGTTTACAAAACCGGTGCTCTGCCGTTGAGCTACGCTAGCCCGGAACCTCCGTGAAACCAGTTATTCTACAACTCACTGGTTATGTTGCAAGGCGAATAAAGCCCTTTTAGAAAGGTTTTCCAATACGAAATGGCCAGACCTCGATTGAAAAACGCCCGATTTACCTAGAACCTTCTTTCGGACCGAAAGCACGGTCATGGACCACACCATTAGAGAATGCGTAATTAGGTCGCCGGCTCATACTCCTCCGTCATCAGACCTCGTAATTTGCTAAGTGCACGGGCTTCCAGTTGGCGAACCCGCTCTTTGGTCACTCCAAATTCGGTACCCAATTGTTCTAGAGTCTGGCGTTCATCCACTTCCTCGAGTCCAAATCGCGAAATGATGATCTTTCTTTCACGTTGATCCAATTGATCCAAAATATCGCCAATTGCCCGTTTCATACCGCGCCATTCAGACTCTTTTTCATACTGATTAGTCCGGTTGTCCGGCTCAATTTCAAAAAACACATCCAGACCGGTACGAAATCGGTCGCGACGATAACTTTCAACGGGAATTGAACGAGCGAAATTTTTCATAATGGCCCAGGTTGCATAGGTTGAAAACTTGTTCCCTCGGCTGAAATCAAACTTTTCCACTGCCCGCATAAGTGACATGTTTCCGTCACTAATTAACTCAAAAAAATTGCCCGATGTCCCGACATGACGCTTAGTTACTGAAACCACCAACCGCAGGTTAGCCCTTACTACACGATTCTTGATTTGTTTGGCATCACGCAGCAGCGATTCAATATGATCCATCTGATCTTTTTTGGCTCGTGACGGGTGAAGATTGGAAAGCAGTTGTACCGCTTTACATTTTCGATAATTCATACGTCGAAACAGATACTCTTCCTGCTCTCGACTGAGCAAGGGCACTTCATAAAGATGCTGCAAGTAGGCAGGAAGCCCTTTGGGAGGTTTCACCGCCTTTTGCTGTTGATCGGGCGGTTCTGCCCCTAGGATATCCTTTTCATTTTCTAGATCCTCAAAACTCGGATGATCTATAAATTCAATCTGCTTACGGCTTAATTCCAGGGCCCTCACCTCATTTACAAGCCGGTAAACGCTTGCCCGTGAACAGCGGTGTCGGTGAGCAAGGCTGGCTACCGAAACGCCGCGTTGGAACTGCTGAAAAAGCCGTTGCTTTGACTGAGCATTCATTTTCCCACCATGTTTTGGGAAAATGGCCAGATCCGGATAGCTCTGGTCGAATTGACGAATCGTATAGCGTATCGTTTCCGGTGCACGAGATATCTCTTCGGCCATTTGACGACTGATCATAGACAGAGAACAACCTTCGCGTACGAGCACCCGGGCCCGAAGAATTATGTCTTGTTTCTCGCGGTCACTGAGATGATGAAAACTTCTCCCACGTGATATCTTCTTCTGGTTATTGATTTCAAATCGTTCGAGAGTTGACTCCAAAAAGGCAATCCGTTTGCGCTTTCCAAATAGTAACCGGCGACCAATGAGTCCCTGTTGACGCCAACGCGACACGGTTTTACTCGAAACCCCATAACGTTCGGTTACCTGTTCGGTTGTTAAGACCGTCTCCGGCATTTGCTCTGCCGACATTCCTGCACTCTCACTCAAGTCTTCAATCAAACAACCTATATCATGCAGCAATTCAACTCCCTCGATGATGACACGGGAATCATGTTCGGGCCGGTACCCTGTAATACGAAACCAAATATAGTCAAATGGATACTGCTTCTCGGAATCGATTTCCTGAACCAGGTTTTCTGCCAGAAACGTCTGCTCCATACGCCGACTGTCTGAGGCAGCACGCATCTGGAAATCTCCCAGCTGCTTCATAGCCAGATGCTTATATTTAGGCATTATCCAGCCTCATTGATGAGCTGTTTACTTCAAACAAGCCTGCTGCTTATCACAGTTCCTGTCCTTGTTCACAGCGTAACATTGGAGCAGGCGTTGTCAAAACAAATCCTGAAATAACAAAGACTTACGTTTATATATGCCAGCATCATTACGTCCCACAAATCCTATTGACTGATCCGGCCTTTTGCTGATGAAAAAGAACGTCGTACCCAATTTCAATCACTTCCCTACCTCATTGGTACGCAACAACCGGACAAAATGATCAACTTCACCTGAAATCGGTGTCAGTTCACCAAGAACGATACAGTTGCGCTTCGACAACATCACCTGGTAACGTTATGATCTGTAGTCAACTTTTAAATCAACCGTTTCGACCGAGTAATTTGCAACGGTTCCCCCTTATATTGGACTAATGGTAAATACATGAGCGAGCCTTCTATCTTCGCCCCTCTCCTGACGTGGTTCACAGATTGGTACCCTTTTCTCATACCGTGGACGATATGGATAGTCTGGTGGCAGTGGCTTGTAGACTGGAAACCACTACTAGCCACCTTGAAACGAGGTGGTTGGATTGGGTTGGTTCTTATAGGAACGGCCTCCGTGTTAGTTTCAGGAGCCCTCTATCCCGTCGAGCAACACGTTCTCGGGATCCCCTTGCCTAATTACTGGGCAAAGTTCACCATCGTCGTAGCCATGACCGTCGTCATGATCGGCTGCGGAACGCTTCAGTTGAGCTGGAAAGAATCATCCAATAACTCTGAATCCGGCTAGCGTTGATCAAAATACAGGCACCTTTGCACCTGGTATCCTGACAAAACACGAAACCGTGGTTACGAAACCCTTGCAAGAAAGATTGATGTCGAAAATCGTAGCCACAAACGACCCAGGACCTGATTGGCAAAATACCAAATCACTCGCAGATCCCGTTTGATGTCAATAATCGCAAAATAATTGTTCGAAACCTGCTATTTTGTCACCCTTTCGATACAGAAAACCGACTAATAGCACTGGATGGAGTGTGGATTTTTATGACATCTGGTTGACCGATTCCCAGAACAGGTACCTGAAACCGTCACGGTTGCCATAAGTACTAATTCTGATTTCAGTTAAACGAATCGCCAAACTTAGACTTTGCTTGATGTGAGAAGACACTACTGTTATTATTAAGTATCGAGCGCGATGTGGTGCTGCCACATCGTACTTCCTGCCTGCGAGGTGCCCGGGATTTCAACTAAGTTCCTCGCGATACTTACCTTCCGCAAAAAGCGCTAGATCATCCTGATTAAGGTGGTTAAAACGCTGTTTTGATTGTCTCCTTTTCAATTTCAATAGTTTTTATAGATGGCACTGAAAGAACAATTCCGAAAAAACAGCTTTTTAGCGATCGCGGCGGCGGCGATTGTAGCGGTAACTGGTGTCATACCAGTTAAATCGATGATAATGCCCACAGAAACTTCATCACATTTAACGTGGTTGCTACCCTTAAAGTCTAAACAACCTTCCAAAAATCAAAGCGTACTTCGATCAGGCGGTATGGTTGAATCCATTCCCCATCAAACTGTCTTCTCAACCGCCAAAGGAAATGCGAAGATTCTCTGGTTAATCCCAAACGAAACCGCTGTCGTTGAAGGTGACACCATTGCAGAGCTGGAACAATCTGAAGTCCTTTCACAGTTAAACCAACAACAGGTTAAGGTGTCGCAGTCCAGAACCGCGCTCATGCAAGCCCAAAACGCGTTAACGGCAAAGCAAACCAAAGATCAGCACCAGCTTGAATCCCTTGAACTCGAACTCGAATTAGCTGTTATGGCAAGGTCCAGCTATCTCGAAGGGACCTACAAGCACCGGCATGGGCATTTAACCAGATCGATCAAGCTTGCAGAAAAAAAACAGTTCCAGATGACCACACAGCGTGACTGGTCTGAAAAACTGGCTGAAAAAGGTTATCTGGCGCAGGGCCAACTCGAGATCGATCGGACCGCACAGAAAAACGCGAACCTGAGCTTAAAAATAGCGAGGGAAAACCTGAGAGTGCTTGAAGAAGTTGAAAGTCCTCGCCAACAACTGGAACTAAATCACCGAATTGAAAGACTGGAAAAACAGATTCAATTTCTGCATATGCAATCGAAAACCAGTCACGACCAGTTAACCAGTCAAATAGAAACCCGTTCTGCTGTTCTGACACTGGAAACCGCACGATTACATGCTATCAAAACCATACCAACCTCCCTGTCTATCCGAGCGTCAGTGAGTGGTATTGTGCACACTCTAAAGTTTCCGAATTCGCAAGAATCCCTGTCATTGAACACGAGTAACACCATCGCTGAAGGTCAGCCAATTGCTATCATCGTTCCTGATCGTCAGCCTCCACAAGTTCAACTTCGTGTCAGCCTCGATGACGCGCGTTTGTTGCAAAACGGACAGGCTGCCTATATCCGGGCGACGGCACTTCCTGAAACCGTTTTTCTGGGATCGGTCAGGCATGTAACAAGAAAATCTTCCCATCAAACCGGCGGTGCGATTGCTGTCGTCCAGCTGAACCATCCTACAGCGAAACTTCTCGATGGGATGCTCGTGGAAGTAGAAATTAGCACCGCACCAAAAACGGCTGCGGTCCTGTCTAGAAACACTGTTCTTCAATCAGTTGCCTCACGGCCGCGACTTAATTAGACGTCACACCCTTTCTCGGGTCAGGGTTGGCACTCCATTGCAAAAGGTCGCCCTCTTGAATTCCATTGAGTGCTTCAACGTAATCTCCGAGGCTGATCCCTGGATCAAATTCGCACCGCACCAGGCGTTTATTGGTTTTCAGAAAACAAAACGATCCGTCCATATCACGCATTACAGCAGCTTTCGGAACCAACAAGACATTTTCGATTTCCATATCCAAGAGAATCATCACAGACTGACCCACTGCAAATTTCACCGGCGTCTCCTGGAATTGCAGCAGTACCTTCCCTGTACTCACTTGATGTGCCGTTTCAAGATCCTTTGGATTTGTTGCTGTATCCAGCGAGGGATTCACCTCAAGCACCTTTCCTTCTGCGATCAAACTGTTCCGTCCGACAGGATGAATTTCTGCAGAATCACCTATCTTAAATCGCTCTAATTCTCCGGTGTGATTCAGACTTATCTGTACCATTAACTGCTCTGATATCTTCACAACTGGTTCCAATGGATTCACCTTGTCCCCTGCTCCCAGACTCCCTTGACTCCCTCCCTCCTTAGTGAAATAGCAAACTATCCCTGCAACGGGTGATCTCAAAACACATAATTCCATCTCTTGTGTCAGACGACCGAGCTCTTGAATCGCCTGCTCATACATCAACTGCTGTGTGTTTTTATCTAACTGATACTGCTGGAGATCTGCTTCAAACCGCTTCATTGACTGATTGTACTTCTGTTTCAGATCAACCACATCCAACTCCAATTCTGCCTTTCTTCGAGGAAAGGTGAATTCCTTCATTAGTTTCTCTTCCGAGACAATCGATTCCAGCGTGGTCTCGCTCTTAATCATCTCCAATCGAAATGACTCCAACTCAGTTGCGGTTATATAGCCTTTTTGACTCACCCTTTCAGCCCATTTAAGCCCTTGCTCTGTCTTCTTCATAGATTGTCGAGCCAAGATGATTCTCTCTACTATTTCCTCGTAGTCCCTCTGATAATCCTCATTGACATACTGTGCCTTTTTCATTTCAGCAAGTTGGATGGAATCCTGAAATTCCTTCTCGTGAAAGGTATTTCCAATACGCAAACTTGCTATCCTTTCAGAAGTCGTTTTCAACTTGTCTTCCGCCTCCTGAACGACAATGTTCTGCTGTTCAAGTTTGTCTTGAAGTTGAGAGTTATTGAAAATCACTACAGCCTCACCACGACTTACTTGAGTCCCCTCTTCCAGAACGGACTGAACTACTCCACCTCCATCTAAGGGGCAAACCAGCTCATGATCGAGAAGTGAAACAACTTGGCCACGGTACGATACCAGCGAAGAAAGAGATTGACGTTTTACACGATAGGTTCGAACCTCATGGCGGGACTTTTCCTGTTCCGGCGCAATAGGCAACTCCGTTTTATTGCAAGCAGGAAGGAAAACGGCACAGCCGATCAGAATTACAGAGGCCAAACCACTGCGATAACGGCTGGAATCAACGGATGCTGTCCGTGTTGCTGGAAACCACACCCTGAAGTTCTTCAGACGGGTCCTGGCCTTTTGACAATGACAACGTGGACTCGGTTTTATCTGAATCCAGTTGCTGGTAAAAATCATCTACCCAAAACCCCCTTTCATCTAGTCTCATCGTACCCATATCACGAAACAGCTGTAACCGCGCTGTTTCGTATTCAACCCATCTGTCAATAAGGTCATCTTGAACGTCCAGAATATTATCCAATGCCCGAGATAAATTTAACCCCTGCTGCATACCTTTTGTCCCAGGTCGCTTTCCAAATTCAATAGCCTGGTCCAATTCGAATGCCGCAATACGAAGCGCACGGCGTTTGATTTCAAAATTTTCTTCCAACATCACAACAGATCGAAAATGTTTTCGCACATCCAGTTTAACCTGATCCTCTGCAGCCATATAGTTACGTCGAGCCCGGGCATACGCTATTTGCGCAGACCGATAATTATTCTGCTCTCGCCTCCGATCAAGAGGCGTCTTCAGTGACAGCCCCACTCGAAATTCACTTTGATCAGAATGAAAATCAACGGGTTGTCTATTTTCAAGAAGCGGATCGGTATTTACGGTTGCTTCGGTCACTAAGTCCACTGTCGCCTCCATTGCATCAGCCGCCAACTCTATACGACGTCTGGCATCGACAACCACCCCACGTCGATTCATGAGATCCAGCCGGTTTGCTAAAGCAATTCTCACCACCTCATCCATATCCAGTGTGACAGGCTGAAGCAAAACCAATTGAATGCGAACCCGTAATTGGATCACACTTAATTCCCTAACCACTTGAATCAACGCTTCATGAATTGGACGTATCTGATCCATTAATTCGACACGCCTTGAGGGGATTAATGGTTGTGAGTTAATCTCTTTCTTCAATTGCCGCCACTGGTCGAGATGGCCTAAGAACTCACGTTTCACCCGGTGAAAAACCTGTTGATCCTGATTCATTTCCTGTTGCGTTGTTTCCGCAGCCTGCTCACCTCTTCGTTTACGCATCTGGGGAACAATTTTTATTGACCGCTTAAAATCATCACCTATTAAAGGAAAGAGTTTTTCGGTTTCCACATGTATTTCGTCCATTTCCTCTACAGCCGATTTCCAAACTGCCCCCTCTTCAGATCGACTCAACTCACCAATGCGACTCACAAAGGAGCGAAGTCTGTCTTCTACTCGATTAAGATCTGGATCAATAAACTGAAATGGACTCAGCATGGTGTCATCCAGATCCATTTCCATCTCAGGTGGAAACCCCAACTGAAGCTTGTATCGATCCATTTCATCCTGAAATCGATTACGCAGGCGCATGTAGCGACTTCGCGATCGCTGAAGACTGCTTTCCAGCTGCGTAACATCCAGGGAACTCGCACGTCCCGCTTCCCAAAGTGATCGAACTTCTGCTACCTGGGACTCTAAAGCCCTTACATTGTCCGTAGCATTACGAACCCGTTGCTGGAAGTAGAGAAGAAAGTAATAGCCCACAGCTGGACTTCGTTCACCCCGAATAAGGTATGACAACTCGAGACCACCGCCTGATCCAGGCAAAGGAACCGCCCGTGAACCGGTAACAATCGTTACGAAAAAATCTTTTCTAAAGCGCGCAAAATCACGCATTTTGTAAAGCAGATTACGTTCCGATTGTGTTAATGCCTCAAGAACCACCTCTCGTCCGGCACCGGCAAAAAGCGGTTGCACAAGGGAAAACGCAAACGAACTTGAAGTCTGAGTTTGATTAGGTCCACTGAACATCCACAAAGTGTTATTGGTCAATTCAGCAATCAGTTGCGTTCCCGCTGGAAACAGTTTCCGCAATCCAAAAGTAGTCGGCGACAACGATAATTCTGCCGCGTCATCGGGTTGATTTTGAAAAAATAGATCTGAACCCGGCTCTCCAGTCCATCCCGACAAACGAACGTCGAATTGATATCGTCGAAAATTGAGACTTAAGGCCGCCAGATATACATCTTCCAGTTGTGCTTGGTAGTCACGACTATGAATCAAACTCCATTCAACCGAATTTTGGAGGGAAAGCGGTCCTATCTTCAGAGGAATCGTGGCAATCGGATGATTGTCCAATTCACTACCACCGTAATGGGTGGTCCACTCAGGATTTTCAATGTGCGCTAAATCACCGAAATCATGCCAACGTTCCCAGCCATTCATTCCATAAACTTCATGCATTAACCGATGTGCCGATGGATCATCAGGTGGCATCGGAGGAAAGTCTGGATCTTCAGAATTATAAAACCGGCTTCTAGAATCTGGTGTAATATCAAAACCATCAATCGACCAGCGGGAATCCTGATTATTTTCATCAACGATAGCGTATGTCTGATCATCTGTTGCTTTGCGATAATCTGATCGTGAACAGCCGGTAAACACGATGGTGGCCAAGCACAACCACCCCGCCCATCTCTTACCAGTTTTTCGAAAACAGCCGCTAGAAATGCTCCCCAATCGGTCCTTGTTCATCTTCAACCAGCAGATATCGCCCGCTAATCCCATTAGGACCATGCCTTTTACCAAAAAAGAGTCTGCCCGCTTGATGAAACATTCCGCGCGTGTTCATCAGTACCTTTATAGGGATTACATCGGTCGTATTGGTTATATAACTTAAAATACACATAGCAGTTATGGCAATTAATCTGATTTTATGGCTACGATTTGGCACCGCGACTCACAGTAAATTTAGCAACACGCTTAGGGGATATGCAAAACACCTGAAATCGTTCCCCATTCCACCCTCTCGGGGCACCGATGTGATGTAAGCAGGCGCCGATTTGTTATGCAGTCCGGCGCAAAAGGAAATCGACCGGATTAAGGTATTACCCTTCCGGACCCAGCTCGGAGATAATCCAGATCCATCGTGCCTGTGGCATCCAGTATTCCGATAAGAACTACCGCCACATGCGTTCTTCGAGGAACCCGGAATCGTCGGTAAACCTGTGTCCAGTCAAAGCTTCCAGAGACCATTTCAATCGTTCCCTGGCCCACCAGTCTACGTTTTACATCATAAAACTCGAGGCGAAGCAACTGGGGCGATCGTGTGTTAAACTGGGGCACGATATCTTCACCTCGTACCCATACGGAAAGACCTATCTCTTTCACCTTTCTCCCATCCATGCCGATGGCCTGGCGAGCCTGAGCCAACTGTTCACTGTTTTCTTTTACAAAGGAAAGGCACCTTTCGCCCTCGGGTGCTGTCGTATTCTTTTTTACGGAACCATTACGCACATAGTACCAGGAAGCAGGGCTATCCTTGTCTCCAAAAACCTCCTCAAAACCTCCATTTGCAATCGATGGATTCCGAGAATCTGTACGGACCAACTGAAGCTGTTCTGCCTCACCGGTCATCGGAACAAAAAAAGTTGGCTCCAATGGCTTTTGTTCTAATTTCCCTTTCACTTTTTCATACAAGTACAGCACTTGTTGAAAATGATCACCAACTGGAATTATCATCCGACCACCTTCCTTAAGTTGTCGGACAAGGGGCTCGGGAACGTCATTCGGTGAACAGGTTACAATCACTTTGTCAAAGGGAGCATGTTCAGACCAGCCCTGAAAACCATCGCCCACTTTCGTGAAAACATTCTCATAACGCAAACGCCGGAGTGTTTTAGCTGCCCGGCGTCCTAAAGAGCCAACGATCTCTATAGAGTACACCTCCTGCACAATATGCCCCAAGACAGCAGCTTGATAGCCACTTCCAGTACCAATCTCGAGAACACGATCATTCGGTTGGGGATCAAGCTGTTCGGTCATAAAGGCTACCACAAAAGGTGCGGTAATCGTCTGACCTTCACCAATCGGAATCGAGATATCGCGATAGGCTATCTTCCTATATTTCCGGTGTACAAATTCATGGCGGGGAGCAAGTCGCATAGCCTGAAGTACATGAGTGTTTGTTATGCCCCCGGCTTCAATCTCCGCTACAACCATCTGATCACGCAACTGTCGGAACTGTCTTTTTGACTGCCCATACGCAGTTGTCGCACCTGAAAGAATTAGGAAATTGATCGTCAGCACCAAAGCGGCTCGACGATAATAAAACAACCGATGACAAACCCTTCCACTTGAAATGAGAACAGACATCGGAAACCTCTGTGAAAAATGCCTGAAAAACAAACTCTCCACCACAACTGGACAGTCCCCCCACACGCCGAAAAGTCTCCCTTCGCATTACCAACTTTCACCCCGCAGCCACCCCTACTGCAGAACGATGTGAACCCCCTCTTCGCGTTCGACCACATGTCCAATCAGAGTCGCAGCACCACATCCCTTTTCCCGGAGCATCTTAAGACCATCTTTCACTTTGTCAGACGCCAAACACATCAAAAGGCCACCTGATGTTTGAGGATCATAAATAAATTCCTCAATCAACCCATTGGTATTCTGTTGCGATCGAACCACGGACCGGACAAAGCTTTTGTTTGTTTCACTTGCCCGGGTAAAGTAACGACGCCTTACCAATTCGTCCGCACCGGAAATGCAAGGGATCGTTTCCAGATTCAAGACTACCGTTACACCGCTCGCAATAGCAAGCTCGTTAGCATGACCAACTAAACCAAATCCTGTAATATCAGTCGCGCATTCCACCTGGAATTGACGCATTACTTCTGCACCAGCCGCATTGAGTTCCATCATGCTTTCGCATGCTATCTGCAAGAGATGATCGGGACACTTTTTTTTCTTGAATGCAGTGGTAACAAATCCTGTTCCCAATGGCTTGGTTAGTACCAGGCAATCACCTGGACGGGCACCGGAATTGGTGATCATATGTCCGGGATCCACGACTCCTGTGACAGACAGTCCGTATTTGACTTCTGTATCACGCACGCTATGCCCACCCACCAGCACGGCCCCCGCTTTATGTACCTGCTCGGAACCTCCCAGAAGGATCTCATGCAGCACATTCAAATTCAGCTTGTCATCGGGAAAGCCTACGAGGTTCATAGCAGTCTTGGGAATCCCTCCCATCGCGTAGATATCGCTAAGCGCATTGGCTGCTGCAATTTTCCCAAATACTAGAGGATCATCTACCAATGGTGGAAAAAAATCCATGGTCTGAACCAACGCCAACTCTTCCGTGATTCGGAAGACACCCGCATCATCCATGGTGGCCGGGCCAACCAAAAGATTCGGATCTTCTGACTTCGGTAATCCGCGCACGACCTGCGCCATTTCTTCCTGCGGAAGCTTACCCGCTCAGCCGGCACAGTTCGCAAAATCAACCAGTCTTTTTTTTCTACCTGAAAGAATTTTCACTCGCACCACCTGGAACTCAAAAGATTATTCCTGTGTCTCAGTAATAAATATGCCACCCTCAAAACAAACTGGTCACAGCCGAACGAGAGCCTCCCAAACATGGACGCTCCAGACGGCTATGACCAGTATCGGTCGCACCGGTAACTTCGTACAGGTTCCATCAAAAATACTAACCTGCAGCCGCTGTTACGCGTTTGCTAATTTGATCAATAATTTCTTCCTCGTCTGGAAACTGTCCTGTAGCAAGTTTTGAGTACACCAAGTCTCCATCGATGGATAGCTCAAAACGCCCTCCATCTGACGGGATTAATTTAAGCTCATCTACCTTAGCTTTGTATTGCTTCAAAATCTTTTCCGTCAAACTGACGGCTTTGGGTTCATAGCTTCAAGAAGTGCAATACGTCAATTCAATATGCATCGTCAGATCCTCCTTATTTGAAAGTACTTAACTCCATGAAATTTATGGTTGCTGATATACCTGTCCTTCAATGCTGCAACGATCGCATCATGATCGATACTGCTACCTGAAGGCAACCCGACTATCCTCTGATTAGCCAAATAAACCGTGAATCGGTGTACCATCAGAGATGGGCATCGGCCGTTCCAACTGATCACGAATCTCGATTTTAGGATCCAATCCGAGCGCATGAAAAACCGTCGCTGTAATGTCATCCGGAAGGTGCGGATCAGACAGTGGATAGGCCCCCGTCTTGTCACTTGCACCTATCACCGTACCTCCCTGGACACCTCCACCAGCTAAAATCACTGTTTGACAGGGCGGCCAATGGTCACGTCCAGCATTTTTATTAATTTTCGGTGTGCGGCCAAAGTCTCCTGTCCAGTAAACCAATGTTTCATCGAGTAGACCACGCTGGTCGAGATCTTCAAGAAGCGCCGAGAATGTCTGATCCGTAACAGGTAAACGACTGTCTTTCAATTTGGAGAAATTCTGTTTGTGAGTATCCCATCCACCTATATTTCTCGAATAATACACCGTAACAAAACGTACCCCGGCTTCCACCAGTCGTCTGGCCATCAGAACACTCTGACCGTAGCTAGTTCGCCCGTAGCGATCTCGTACCGCCTGGTCTTCTTTGTCAATCGCGAGAGCTTCCTTGGTTGCCCGGGAGGTTAACAAATCGTAGGCCCGCTGACGATAGGCGCTCAACCCAAGAACCGCAGCACGATCCGCCAGCAAACTGGTCTTGTCCAGCTGTTCAAGAATGTCTTTTCGATCTGAAACGCGGTCAACGGTCACGGATGACGGTAACTCGAGATCTTCGACTCCGAAATCTTCGGAATTGGGATCCCGCGTGATGAACAGAGGATCATATTGTTTCCCTAAGAATCCGGCAAACTCTCCAGGAGTTCGAAAGGGACCATCCGCTATCATGGTCGGAAGCGAAACGAAACTCGGAATTCCAGGTTTATTTTCCGTGTGGTAATCGACGATGGATCCGGGATGAGGGAAGTCAACAGCCGAGGCCGTGGCGGTCACGATGTTAATCTGAGGACGTCGACCCGTCAAAGAATAATAGGCCCCAGGATTATGGCTGGATCGATCATGATGTACACTGCGGACTTGCGCAAATTTATGAGCAAGCTTAGACATTTCTGGAAGATACTTACACACCTGAATTCCCGGAACACTTGAGTCTATCGGATTAAACTCACCACGAATTCCAGAAGGCGCATCTGGCTTCATGTCAAATGTTTCATACTGACTGGGACCACCAAACTGAAACAGCATAATGACGGATTTTGCCGTTGGTTTGATATTTGCGCCACCAGCCTCCGCCTGTAGAAGACCCGGCAGAGTCAGCCCACCGAATCCCAGTGATCCCATCTGAAGCAAACCGCGCCGGGACTGTCTAAAGTCAAAAGTGTACATGATAAACCACTGCCTTTAGTGGGAAGTGTTCAGGACATAAGTACATTCCAGGATCATTGGACTCGCCCATCGACTGAGTCCTAAAATCTATCATAATCCGGAAATTACGCGTCACCACAGTCCATGTTGGATATTTTAATGAACAAATGCAAGCTTGCTTTATCACCGGGTTCCCCGCATCATTAAATGTGTGTGGTTACAAGCTGGTGCCAGATCCGGGCATTCATCTGGTATGCTATATGTGTAGTCTTTAAAATTTTTCGGCACCAAAATTTCTGCACTGTGGTCCATCGGATCCCTGTGCTGCCTAACCGGGAAACCGTGTGCAAAGGTAGTCCTGACGCATGAACCTTCACCTAAAAGCATTATCTATCAATAACTTATGCCTCCTTGCATGGATATTCCTACTCCCTGTTTACGGTGGAGGGAACGACCTTTATTTGAATGCTTCTGAGAAGGTTGCCCCTGGGAATTTGCTACATATTAACGCAACTCCCCACACAGTCGTCCTGTCTGGTCGACGGTCACAGCAGCGCATTGCAGTCACCGCTACATTAGAAAATGGAAACCTTCGTGATATTACGGACCTATGCACATTTAAATCCCAGAATTCTGACATTGCAAACCTGCGGGACAACAGTGTGATATACCCTCAGAAAAATGGACAGACTCAGATTAAGGTGGTATTTCAAAACCATCAAACACACGTTTCCGTACTTGTTTCTTCTATGGAACAGTCGATAACAACCAGTTTCATGAACGAGGTGAATCCTGCCATAACAAAATCAGGATGCAATGCGGGAACCTGTCATGGCACACCTACTGGTAAAAACGGCTTTCGCCTCAGTCTCCGTGGATATGATCCGGAACTTGATTTTCATAGTCTAACCCGCGAGATGAAGGGGCGACGTATTGACCTCACAACCCCGGATAACAGTCTGCTGTTGTTAAAACCAACTATGCAGGTAACCCATGAAGGTGGCAAAAGATTCGATCGTCTTTCCTCAACGTACGGCATTATCCTGGACTGGATACAAGAAGGTCTGATCGATGACCGCTCTCAGGCACCCAAACTGTCCTATCTTGAAATATTACCAGACAAGAGAGTCCTTGAAGCTCCGGCTGACTCTCAACAACTGGTTGTATTAGCACATTTTGAAAACGGGATCCGATGGGATGTTACCCATCTGGCTCGGTTCACTTCAAATGACGAAACACAGGCAGAAGTTTCACTCGAAGGGAAAGTGTCTAAACACATGGCGGGTGAGGTTACCGTGTGTGCCGAGTACCTCAGTCAATTCGCTTCTAGCCAACTAATCTTTCTAGACAACAAACCCTCATTCACATGGACACAACCTCCTGTCAAAAACTACATCGATCAACATGTCTTTGACAAATTAAAACTGTTGCGAATAAAGCCTTCCGAATTGTGTTCGGATGAAGTATTCATTCGCCGGATTTTTCTGGATGTAATCGGTTTATTGCCAAGCCCTGATGAAGTTCGTGATTTTCTGGCAGATGCCCGCCCGAATAAACGTCGCATCCTAATCCACGAGTTGCTTGAACGGTCTGAATTTGCAGATTGGTGGGCTATGAAATGGATTGATCGACTTGGTGGAAACCAACGGTACACAGGAATCGCTGGTGCACCGAAATATCACCAATGGGTGCGTTCCTGTATTGCTGACAATATACCTGAAGATGTCTTTGTCCGGTCACTGCTGACTTCATCCGGTGGAAATTATGGTAATCCGGCGGCTAGTTTCTGGCGAAGACTTCGCATTGGTGGACTCGGAAAGAATATCGATGCTTCCATCGCTGTAGAAGAAATCACCCAACTTTTTATGGGTGTTAGAATCCAATGTGCCAAATGCCACAATCACCCCGCTGAAAAATGGACACAAGACGACTACTACGGACTCTCTGCTTTTTTTAACAGAATCCAGTTTAAGAATGGGCCTTTCTTTGGAGGAATCTATAACAAAGAAGAAACTATTTTCCTCCGACGAGAAGGAGACGTCACGCATCCCCGAACCGGGAAACGCATGGCGCCTAAGCCGCTTGGAGAATCGGTAGTCGAGGTTCCGCCAAACGCTGACCGCCGCGAAGTATTTGCAGAGTGGCTAACTGCACCTGAAAACCCTTTTTTTGCTGCAGCTGCTGTAAACCGAATGTGGTATCACCTTTTCGGTCGAGGAATCATCGAGCCAGTCGATGATATCAGAAACTCTAATCCCCCTTCCAATGCCCCGCTTCTGGATGCCTTGGCCAAGGACTTCGTTGTTCACAATTTTGACCGCAAACATTTGATACGTACTATTCTCAATTCCAGAACTTACCAACTCAGTTCCCTAACGAACGAACATAACCAAGATGACAACAAGTATTTTTCGCGATACCAACTCCGCATGTTAGGTGCCGAGCAATTACTGGATGCCATCTGCACTGCAACCGGTACAACCCAAAAGTTTCCTGGTTTTCCACGGGGTATCAGGGCCGTACAGCTTCCGGATGGAGAATTTGGTCGCAAACGCCCAGGTGAAACTTTTGGAACCAATGCGAAAGTTGATCCTTCTACCGCATTAGTTGGAAACTTTCTGGTTGCGTTCGGACGTCCCTCCCGCGCTATAGCCTGTGAATGCGAACGCGACACAAACACCAATCTCATCCAGGCTCTTCAGCTGGTCGGGGGCGATGTCATACAGCACAAGATAGAGTCTTCCGGTAGCCGTGTAGACACGTTGGTTAATGCTTCTTTAAGTGACCATGAACTTCTTGATGAACTATTCTTGTCAGCACTCAGCAGGTTTCCCAGCAGCAAAGAACGGAATTCCCTCTTGACGCGACTTGCGGTGACGAACACCGACAACCGAACAACAGTCGAAGATATCTTATGGGCCCTGATCAATCATGATGAATTCCTCTTCCAGCACTAAACGGAAAGCTCTCTTGTTTGAAACGCCCGCCAACCGACAACTGGACTCAGAATGATCAAACAAGGGCCAAGTACGCTTGGTGTGAACCACAACCACCAGGTTAACCCCAGACTGGAAAGCATCGCGACACAAAGAATCGCCTGCCCTGCACCTGACCATAGGAATCGATTACCCAGAAACCATAACGCCATTGCGATCCAGATAATGATCACCAATAAAACATTGTCAGGATTCATCAGTCCTTCATCCGAACGCTCAAACTGAAACTCCAGAAGTCCTTCATTGCTCGCTGAAACGGTCCGTACATATCCCACGTTGACATCTTCCAGTTTGTCCAGAAAAACAGCCTTCTGAACTTTTCTAGTAACCGCCCTCTGCCCCGCCATCATTTCCGGAGATAGAGAGGCTACTGCTGATACCTGATCAAATGTTTCTTGAATCTGTATGACATCCGGGTCTGTTTCAGACGCATTGACATCCAGAAAACGTGAAATCCTTGAAAATCGCGGTGTGAGCACGCGTTCCAGAAAAGAATGTGGGAAAGGGGGATTATTCGAAAGTAGAATCTGTGCCTGGTCCAGCCAAGCCTTAACTGTTTCCATCCTCACCCGTTTGGAAGACACCCATTCTGCACCTTCCAGAATACGAGGTTTCCCCCAATCGGACGGCCAGTAAAGCGTCCACATCGATTGCTTGACAGTCGCAGAAGTTATCTTTGGAACTTCTAATCTTAAACGCTCCCCCGGTACGGCATCTTCGAAAGATCCTTCCCACCGAATTTCCACATTTTGAAGTCCAGTCGTCACCAGTGGGACGATCCATTTGCGTTGAGAGCTTTCCTCAACGGTTTGTTCCACACCATCGATCAATATATTCGTAATTCGCACACCCGATGGTTTTTCCAGTTCCAAGTGGGAAGATGCATTAGCGCCCATGAAAAGCATCCTTCGGCCAAGAAGACGATTCGGCCAATCCACGTTGATGGTAATATCCGACAAAACAACCGTATGTTTGGTATTTGTGGAGGGCAACTGTTTGTCATCCGGCATTTGAACGGCCTCAGTTTCCGATGGCAATGCCGACACATCCATCGACGTGTCATCTACGCTGGCTTTTAGATTGAACGGTTCTCGCTGTCTGTCCGTGCGGTCCGGAAAACCAGTAGTGTCTATCTGCGGCACATTCGTTTCCTGTCCAGGTTCTATTTCAGCTGACAAGGGTTTATTGCGGGGTGAAACACGAATGGTCGCATCATAAGTCAGCTCCGTCAGTCTATAGGCACCATCAAGATGGCCTTTAATGGAACCGAACTGTAATGAATCACCCGGGGACGCCATTTCAACCATGCCACGGAGGTTGATCAATTCGGCAACGTGACGTTGATTACCGTAGACCCACATGAAACCAGCCCCCAATGTTGCATCCTCGAGAATCACATAGGGAATATTGGCTGAATTCTGATCCCGTGACAAAACACCACGAAGTTGAATCGTGTAGGGTAGAGTCATCGCATCGTTCAGTAAAAGGATTATTTCACCCTTTTCATTGCGCACCCACCGTCTTAGCACTGAGGACGTTGTTACGGTTGAATCTCCGGTCTGAAGCTCGTCGACAACGACACTCTCTACCTTGATTTCTGGACTCAATCGAAGGCGATCTGAAAAATCCGTAATCTCTGTTGGTATCACGGTGATTCGTGTCATCAGATCAACATGACGGGGATGCACCACCAGTGCCAGTACCTGGTCAGCACGAGACGAAGTCACTGGAGTACGAATAGAAAGATGGATTGGATCCTGATCTATCTGCCAGGGTAAGCCTCCATCAATTACGTCTTCCAGGGGCGGCAATGACCGTTCTTTCCAATCAGCCATGAATTCTGTTACCACGTTACGCGCAACCAACTCCTCTGGTTTTTTCCCAAGAATTTCAGCTCGCATATTCCCGGAGTTTCCGATTGCAAATAACCCTTCATGCTCATCAACCATACGTGGCAGAACATAGGGAACGCGCAGCTGACCAACAGGTCGATCAGTAATACCCCCGGTTTCTCTTTCTTCAAATTCTGCATAAAAAAACTGAACACCGGACTTAGGTTCACCTAAATCAACGGTGATCCATGGGTCCATGGAAGAGGTGGTTACCAGTCGGTTAACACGCAATACTTGCCCATCACCTTGAACAACCGGTAACCGCAATCTAGGATCCAGCCTCCAATACAGTCGACTCACTATTCCACCGGATATCTCATAACGAAACCAAACCCGAATTACTCGGCGAGGAACTAAGTCGAATAACATGAATTGGCGAACGGAAACGCGTGCTGTTTCTGTAGCTGAATGACGGAAAATAACCAATTCAGAAATGTTACCGAGCTCCCCTTTAATTTCGGCATAGTCGTCATACACGGTTGTGACTATTGCACCACGTACATCACGGACAACAATCGGTATTTCATCATGATTAACCTTCAGTTCAAGCGTACTTTGCGCCAAGCGGGGAATGGCACATCTCCAAAACATCTCTCCCGTTTCAGACTGACTCCAGGAGGGAGCAAGGGATAGACGTAGTTGGTAATCTCCTGGACCGGCCACTCGGACAACCATATTTTCTTGATCTGGTAACGCCGTTATCTCTGCGTACGGTTGCTGCCCTTTACGCAAATGAATCGCGTTAATTCCTGCCGTTCGGTAATCCAAGGGAATAGGGATGGATATCTGTCCTGAATCAGTGGTCGGACGAACATGTATTCTATAGCTGGCAGTCAGGTGCAGAAATCCCTCAGATACCCTTCCCTCATAAGCGGCCGACGACAGTATGTGGGACGGCACTTCCGCTTCCATGCCACTAACTGGAACCGAAGTTGTCCCCAACAGCGAAGCTCCAATCAAAGGTACCATCCACGATGACAGCGGTACTGGAAAACGCTGTACCGTGGAACCGGAATGGACCTCAGAAACATTCGATCGTTTGCGGAACAGACTTTTGAATATCAGTACTACAAACAATCCCATTACCAGATTCTGCAATCCGAAAGTTAACCATGAAAGATCAGAAAATAACATGACAGTCCACCCCATGGCTATCATTACGGGAAGCCATAAACGCCATGCGTTTTCAATTCGGTAACACGCTAAAAGCCCTCCCATCATCCCCAGAAAAAAGATAGCTAGAGACACTAACACTCGAAAATCACGATGTACCCATTGGAAGACACCTTTTCGCGGAATAACATTAGCAGAGAAATTCATTTCCTCCCAGTGTCGAATAGGTCCCTCTTTTACCTGAGTTTGCCTTTCCAATAATGAAACCCTTCTAGATGGGGGGAACCCTCCATTATCCCACAATTCTTTCCATTCGTTGCTCTCCGCTGGATTAAACGGAAGCCTCTCTCCAGAACGACCTATCGCTCCAAACAACCGCTGGCTCCAGTTTTGTTTCCTTTGATTTTTCACCGTCGCAAATTCGACTGGATTGGCGAACAACTCATAACCTGCCGGAACTCGTATGTTGCACTGAAAACTTAATACGGAACAATTAGTCTGTGGAAAAGGGATCACGGAATGTGATCGCCATTCAAAAACAGGCAACTTTCCTCGAACATCATCACTCGATGCAGCGCTGCAACGATACTGTATCTCCACAATCTGGGAAGGTTCCCCTCCATCCAAATTCACGCGCAACACCTGATTTTCAACTGCCTTTTCTATTACTAAAGAACTATTTGAAAGCACTCTCTCGTTAACAGATGTCCGAATTAATCGAACCTCTTCGGGCAATTGAATTTGAAATTCATCTTCGAAATCTTCCGATAAATAAAAACGAACCTGACATTCCATCTCCCAACCTGGATGCAACACAACGCTCATTTCAGCTCTGCTGCAAATCCCTTTCTGTTGATGCCCACCTGTCGAAACAGAATAGGAATCGGTAAACACCTGCAATCGAGATTGTAGATGCTCATATGACCACACTCCCAACAACTGGCCTTGGTACACAGGGAACCCTTCGTCCCACTCCAGCAACGAACTAGACGGCTTCCGGTTTTTCCAGTT
This sequence comes from uncultured Planctomycetia bacterium, assembly GCA_963996245.1. Lineage (GTDB taxonomy): Bacteria > Planctomycetota > Planctomycetia > CAXEIY01 > CAXEIY01 > CAXEIY01. The sequence goes on from CAXEIY010000294.1 coordinate 29,457, forward strand.
GGCAATCAGACAGTTTACTTTTTCAGCTCGCACATCCATGCCGACATTTTCCAACGCATACAACCATAGTAAATTTTGTTGTTGCAATACCTGAGGTAACACGGGAAGTTCGAGATCTATGGAATCCGTACCCTGCAGAAACTGTTCGCCCACCAATCTGAAATTCTCAAACTGTATTTCACTGAGCTGAATCTCCCAAAGTTCTCCTGATTCAGGCAAACCCCACAGCACATGCATGCGATTCTGAAGTCGACGTTTCAACACCGGTTCGGTTGATTGCAGATCGCCAGCGTCATTCATCATCTTCCAGCGGTAACGACCCGTCGAAGATCGTCGGGGAAAATATATCAGAATCTGTCGAACGGAATCTGTGCCTTCTATCTTGCAATGTACATCTACACGATGATGGATTTCCCGTTGACTCAATACGACAGACGTGACCTTAACTTCCGCACTAAACTGCTTTCTTACTGGACTACGAAACAGTGGCAAACTACCTCTACCTGGCTGTTTTCGAATAATCAGGGCAGCTTCGGGGATATGGACAAAGCGATCCTTCCACAAATCACGTGTTTCCGGATCTGTTATTATGAGATCTTCATCTAACGGAGAAAGTGAATACCGATAGGTATCCGTCAGCTCGAAGAAGAGCCCCATCTCTACTTGCTCGACTCCTAAAGGTGCTACCTCAAACACATGATTGAGGTCAAATTCATCTGGATCAAACTGAGATAAATTGCGCATATGTATAGCCGTACGAAGCGGTCGTTGAGCATTAGCCGAACGTGACAATTCCATATGTAATTCAGAAGCCCCTGACTCACTTGAAATTACCGTCCATCTCCGCAAGAGGTCGGGAATCGTCTGCCAGTTACCATCCGCCATCAATTGCTGAACCGTAACCTCTACAACTTCCCAAAAATCCGGAAGCCGGCTTCTAACTTGAAATACCTGCCCACGTATGACGGCCCATTCAATGACTGTCATGACTTCAATCTGTTCTTCACCCCACGAAAATTCATGAATGACCGCACTTGTCAATTCGGCTGTTTGTGAACGTAACTGAACTTTCAAGCTCCCGTCTGAATCATGAAATTGAAAATCCAGAGTCTCACCGGATGGAGGCCCAGCCGTTTCTATCCAGCTGACCTGACTTGCTCTATCCATTTCAAACCCCGTCACCTGCAAAGGACGGGCAACTACTAACCGGACCATTTCCTGCTGCCAAACACCTTTCATCAATACTATTTTAGGAATGTCCCAAGTGGTGTTTTCAAGAAGTTGGCCGGTACCACGAAACAGAATTTCCACCGTTCCCAGAAGAGGATCGGGTATTGGAACCCGATAAATGCCATTGGGCATGGATTCTCCCTGAAGTTCAACGGGAGACACATCGATTCCACGTTGATGTAAAGTCACACTACTTACATTCAAAGTCCCTGGAATCCGAAAAATCAACTCCGTTACACTCTGACCCAAGACTTGCAACTCCAGTCTTGAAATCCACTGCATTCCGGATTCTTCCAATTCAAAGATGTTCTCTTGAACAAAAAGCATCTCTACAGGATTTCTTGTTTCCTGTCGTACCATTAGACGAACGACCGTTTCTCCGTGGGATGCCAAGACTACGGGCCATTCTTTCCAACCAGAATCGTCTACTGCCCGTACAGCATCGGTCACAGCATCGCTGACTTGTGGCTCTAGCCCACCTGGAAGCACCAGATTCAGACGCTGAACAGTTGAAGGTGGCAGCCTGAAACGGAATTCATAGCCTCCAGGTATTACTGTTCCCTGGGCAGACCAACTGAAAGTCAAAACTGTTTTCCCGGAAGGAACATGAAGCACCGTCGCCCGATCTTCGGTTAATCCCAACAAAGCTTTTTCACCCGACTCTTGCCACAGTGGATCCGTCAGGGCAACATCAAAGCCCGGTATTAGAACCGTGCGGTCACCCTCGACCTTCACCAATTGCAGCTTTGCAGTTCCACGCAAGGTTGGATTTGTACCGTCGACCTGCCTCTGATCATCAAGGTCGATACTGGAATCTCCGGCGGAATCAGAAAAAGAAGCCTTATAGGTCGCTCTGGAAACAAGCAAGGTCTGAAGAAGCTCTACGGAATCAACTCTCTCTGTGAATGCAGTTTCAGCAGTGGAAATATCAAGCATCTCCTGAGAATGCTGAAACCCTGCGGTTATCTTAGTGAGTGCGACATGCCGGTTCACAAAATCCCAGATCGGCTTACTCGGGCTAAGCATCACACACTGCGCTCGAGCTCCGGTTAAGGGAATCATTATGTTCAGGGCAAGGAACAAAAGGAGACCGTATGCTATTCTCACAGTCACTTTCCACCTTTCCCATTAGCTTCAATTTCGGAGTCTACAGTCAGGACTCCACTCCCGTCTGCAACTCCTTGTGGAGCTGTCGTTGAAGCCATAGGCACTATTCTAGGTGCTCCCAAAGACATCAATGATCCCTGAATCGCGTTTCGATGATGTCTCATTTTAATCATGATAGCCATCAGTACGAGTACAGCACCAAACCCTGATACCGCTGGCTGTAATATCAACATCACAGCCCCAGGAAATATGGCCGCAATCAAGGATCCCGTTGCAAACACAAGAAGCACAAATGGATATCGAAACCCCCAGGGAAGAAGAAGGAATAACCAGCCAAGAAACAACACAGCGCCACTACCAAGCAAAACCATCAACGTGGGCGTAACCGTTCGCACCCTCAACTGGACAAGTGCATCCTCCCCCCACGGTTTTATTGCATGATTAAGCTGTTTTATGTTTTCAGCATTTAATGGAGGATTGTTTTCATCTGTAACGATCTCGGCCTGATCTCTTATCGCTACTTGCCTCGTTCTTTCATTGACCACATCTGGGGGAAACTGCACCTCCGTGGAATCACCAAATTGACTGAACAAATATGTATGCGAATTGTTTGGAAACGAATTCGCCAACTGAGGAACCTTCAGTTGACTCCGCAAGTCGACACGTGAAACAAGGGACTCTCTCTCCCAGAATAAACCGTAACGTTTCCACTTCAATTCAGGAAAACTGGAACTGGAGCTCCAAAACAAATATTGGCGACTCGGAACAATCACTTCCCAATACCATCGTGATTCCCAATAACATCCTGAAAACTGTGGTGCCTGAAGTTCATGAGAAAACATCAACGACACACCGTTTCTCAGACGATCGATGTGATATCTAATTTCGACCCATTGATGTTCCGGCGAATCTTCTCCGATAATTCTCGGACGATCAAAATACACTTTTAATTGATTCTTCTCAGATGACTCATAAGTCAAAGGGCGACCATCTGACTGAATGGCGACAGCACTTGCTTGATCGGGAAAACGTATCATACAAAAAGAACTGTCCGGCTTTATTTGATAAAAGCCAACATAATATTGACGACCGTCAGAACCGATCATAGTTCGTAGCAAGGCCGTCGCAATCGTAATACTTCCCTTGAAAAATCGTGGGCGATCCGAAATCTTTACAGCAACCAAGAACTCTTTTTCCAAGCTGTCAAGAACCCATTGTCTGGAAGGATCGAGCCCAGGATTAACCGACCATTTCCCTTGATCAAACACCTGAATCGCAACATCAGGAGACGCTTCTATTTCAACACGATTCAGAATCGTCGAGTCCGAATCGGCCATCATCAGTGGTATCTCCTGAAACCTTTCGTTCTCTGAACCAAAAGGTGTGGATATCTGATATGAAACGGACCATTCGAAATGTCCCATCCTTTCTTCCGGTAAATCCAGTGCAATTCGGATTAGATCCTGCACGGACTCACCGTCGGTAACTTTCCTTAGTCGACTCCCAGCTATAAAATTACCTTCCGCATCCATCAACGGTTCTGACTGCGTCTCATGGAACCAACGGACCCTCTCCAAAGCGACGGGCACTGCAAGATGAAGCACACTGACAGGTGCATGGTTAATAGAAAAATAAAAAGTTTGAGTAACACGTGTTATCCTGGACTGCATGTGCACACGGGACACAGTCCGAGCTCTCACCTGGGATTCCAGTATTTTCAACTCAAACACAAACTGATGATTAAAACCTCTCATACGGTAGGATTGAGGCCCTGAATAATAGATCGGCAAATTTTCGGGAATCGGATGCGATTGATCAGGTGCAACGACGATCGAGGTAACCAGCGGCATAGCCTCATAACGAGGCTTCATCTCAATACCTGCATCAATATAAAAACTCAGCCGAGCTTGACCGACAGGTCCCATTTGAGGTGTGGGGAATCGCATGGATATTGCTCGTTGCACTGACAATATCTGAGTCGCTTTAAATTCAACCTGAAAACTATCCTCCAGAGGACGGGAAAATTGGATATTCAACACATTGTTTTCATCAAGAGCGCTGCGTTCCCGATCGACCAATTGATCTGGAAGTGGTCCTAGCGCATCCAATTTCCTACAAGATAACTCTCCTCTGTCCACCTCCCATCCAGCCAATGTAAAGGCCAGACCGTCCAAAAGTCCACGTTGTACCGTAAATGTCCATTTACCAATCAAATGAGCAACGACTTGATCATTCTGCCTGACAAAGTGTACGGTCAATTTAGGATCTGTTATCACACGAGGAAGACGAGGTTGCAGACTCAGCT
>CAXEIY010000295.1:0-52697 GCA_963996245.1 uncultured Planctomycetia bacterium
ACGCGTCTTCTTGAGCATGAATCGCGTCGTAAATTTCGCGGCGATGTACCGGAATTTCTTTTGGCGCCTGAATGCCGAGTCGCACCTTATCACCGCGTATCTCAACAACAGTGACCGTGATATTATTATTAATCACGATACTCTCGTTTTTTTTGCGGGAGAGAACCAGCATTGCTTATCCTTCTTTATTCCTGTAAAACATCAGACATGAAGGGTGGATGGGCCAAATAGATACCGCGTAATCGAAACCACTCCAACGTTTCAGATTGATAAGGTTCCCAATGGCGTTAAGCCATGTGAATCTTTCCAGTCCAACCTTCTACATATCAACAACGCTGCGGGTCAATCCAGACGAGGTGGTTGCTCGCATTCTCTCGGCGCAACCTCCACGCGCTATCAACTACAGTCTATGCTAGATAATTCCCCTCGTCAAGCAGCTAAGACAAAATCCGTAGAAACTTTTTGTCACATTGGCATGATATTTGTTGCAATCCGGACAACCGCTACCCATCTTATCTCATGCAATCCATTTTATCAGCATAAGCCGTCATTCCGGCCCCATAGACAAATAGTCTCGACCCTTTTGAACGGGTTGTGATACACTTCGCGGCAACCTCGGAATCCACATATAAGGCACCCGTTCGGGCGCCATTTAGCAACGTCTTTCCCACCCCTTCCAGCCAATTCCGATTTACCCAAGCGTTTACAATCCTACGAAATCCTCATTAAGGATATATGTTAAATGTACTCACGTTTCCTTGCTGCAGGTTTGCTCTTGGGATGTGTCGGGTGTTTTGATGGCCTATTAATCAAGCCCGTCAACACTCAAGCTCCTCTAGCCGAAAAAACCGTGCGGCCGGCAGAACACGCTCTCACATTTAATAAAATCGCAGTAATTGATGTCGGCGGCATGTTACTAAACATGAACGCAGGCTCACTCCTGTCATCGGGGTCCAATCCTGTTTCTGATTTCCGTGAAAAACTTCAACGTGCGGCAGAGGATTCGTCTGTTAAAGCGGTTGTGTTAAGGATTAATAGTCCTGGAGGTGGCGTTACCGCGAGTGACATCATGTGGCATGATCTGATGGAATTTCGAAAAACCACTTCGAAACCGGTTGTCGCATGCCTGCTCGACATGGCAACCAGCGGCGGCTATTACGTTGCCGTCGCTAGTGACAGACTGATTGCCCACCCAACCTGCGTCACCGGTTCGATTGGAGTCGTGATGACAATGTGGAATTTTCACCATCTGTTAGACAAAATCGGTGTTGAAAACCGGGCGATTACTTCGGGACCCAACAAGGCCATGGGAAGCCCGTCACATGCTCTGAGCGACGAACAGGAGGCAATCATCCAGGGAGTAATCGATCAGTTTCACAGCCGTTTTGTAGAAATTGTGGCAAAAGGTCGTCCCAAACTTGACATCGACACTATTAGAATCCTTGCTGATGGTCGTATTTACTCCGCGACAGAAGCAAAATCCGTCGGTCTGGTAGACCGAATTGGTTATCTCGAAGACGCCTTTGAAGAAGCCATATCTCTTGCAAAAATTGATGATGCGCAAGTTGTCATGTACGCTCCTGCTGCGGAAAGTCGCCCTTCCATTTATTCGACATTTCAAAACCTGCCCAAAGAAATTAATCTGTTTAAAGTAAACCTTCCCGGGCTCGAATCTGGCCCGGCGTTCTTATACCTATGGCAACCCGGTCTGGCAAAAGCTTTTCCTTGAACTCGTGGTTTCAGACCATGGGTAACATATCGCACTTTTTTCCGGGAAACAGGGTGATGAACACGGCGATTTATCACGCAGCTGACCTGCCCAAAGGATCGTAATCCGTTTCCGGAAGCTCAGAAAGATCTGCTCGAGCCAAGCTCAATGTATCTTGCTATCAGCAAACGTACTCTTATAATTGACTTCTTAACCCCTGGAAAAGGGACATCGCAGCCTTCTTGGCAAGTTTCATTAACGTCTGCTCTTTTCCACTCGTATCTTACTTGTCAACAATCGAAACAGACTCGGAAACTGCCATGAAACAATGGCTCAACGATATTTATGTTGCGGTGCATACCGTTCTTCAGGGGATGGTTGTCACACTCAAGTTTTTCTTCAGAACATACAAACGAAAAGCATTCACAGAATACTTCGAATATCCCGAGTTGCCTGTACCCGTAAAACCGAGGTACCGGGGATTCCATCGATTCGACCTCACCACATGCATCGGGTGTGATCAATGCGCAAGGGCTTGTCCGGTTGACTGCATCTACATTGACAAGGAACGCAACACCGCTGGACGTGGATTTGTCGTTACGGGTTTCGCCGTAGACTACACAAAATGTATGTTTTGTGCTTTGTGCATAGACCCCTGTCCTGTCGACTCTATTTTTATGGGATCCAACCACGATATCAGCTGTTACAGTCGGGACGGCTGTATTGTTGATTATGCAAGACTGCCACTTGACGTAGCATGGGGTAAAACCGCTTTAAATCCAACGGTAATTTCCGAATCCAAGGTAATCGTGGACCCCGTCTGGTCACCGGCTGAGCAGACCGTCGAGTCCAACTAGGACAATATATCGAGAGAATAAACCTACAAAAAGGTGTCCGCAAAGCAGCCATTGACGTGCGGAGCAAGCGTGAACATGAGCGAAAAGAAAAACACCGTTTCGTTTAGCATTGAACAAGCCAATAAGATGCTGCCACTTGTAAGTGCAATCGTCAATGACGTCGTACAACACTTTGGGGAATTGTGTGAGCGTCAGGATCGCCTTGCTATGATTCGCCAAAATGGATCCGGTTCTACTGATCCGTACCGGGAAGAAATGGAAGAGGTTGACTCCCAACTTCGATCCGATCTTGATCAACTTCAGGGTTATCTAGATGAACTTCAGGAACTGGGTGTGGAATTTAAGGATTTCAGCCTTGGATTGGTTGACTTCCCGACTGAAATAAACGGTGAAAAAGCTTACCTTTGCTGGAAACTCGGTGAACCGACCGTTTCTCACTGGCATTCTTTGAATGCCGGCTTTAGCGGAAGACAAACACTTCAGGATTCCCTTTTAACCGTCGGAAACCAGGATTCCTCGTGAATACACCGGATACCCTAATTACCCTTATTGCTATCACTCCGCCTGCTACCCTTTAAGGACACCGCCATGACATCGCTGGTCAGCTACCTTTTGCTGTTCACAGCCGTTGGGATCATCTTCCTTTTGCTGAATCTTGTAGTCGGAAAGTTTGTTCGACCTTCCCTTCCCAATGATGAAAAAAAAGCTGTCTATGAATGTGGGGAACCGACTATTGGTTCCAGTTGGATTCAATTTGATCTTCGTTTCTATGTCGTGGCCTTGCTATTCATTATTTTTGATGTGGAGGTCGCCTTTTTCTTTCCCTGGGCGGTGGTCTTTGGACAATCCAATGCACTGCGCACAGGAGGGGAACAACGAATTGAAAAACTTTATGAAGCGAACGACGAGCTGGTCATGGCGCTAACCGGAAAAGCCACAACTATGCCGGATGCCGAAACTTTGATCCATACGGTGACTGCTGGAAGCCAAACCCTTTCATGGATTGCTTTCTTTGATATTCTCGTGTTCTTTGGTGTGCTGCTGGTTGGATTCGCCTACGTCTGGAAACGTGGTGATATTAACTGGGTACGAGCAATGAGCGACCAAGCCCAGGAGTCATCCAGCACAGCCCAGACACCGTCTGCTTTGGACCCTGTACCCGGGTCATCCATCTGATTTACTTTTCCCGGATAGCCTTTAGCTGCCACGAGCCTTTGCCCTGCACCTTCCTTCTTACGAATGTTCATCCATCATGAAAACAGAAGAAATTGTTACGGTTTTGGAATCGAAATTTGGTGATCAGATTACCGGAAACAATCTCGAAAACCTCGACCCGTGGATTGAATTGACCCCCGACGCACTGCTTCCGATTTGTGAGTTTCTGCGCAAAGACGAATCTCTGTCTTTCGATTATCTGGCCTGTATCTCGGCGGTTGACTATTTCATAGCTGATCCGAAGAAAGCAGCTCGAGCCGATTTCGAACCGCATATCGAAATGGTCTATCATCTAGAAAGCTATACACACGGTCATCGACTTGTCCTGAAAGCCATTCTTCCCAGATGGAAAAATGATCAAGAGGGCGAGCTACCGGAAATTTCCAGCGTATCTTCCATCTGGGAAACCGCAAACTGGCATGAACGGGAGGTCTTTGATCTTTCCGGCATCCATTTTTGTGGTCATCCTAACTTGCGGCGAATCCTGTGCCCCGAAGATTGGGTCGGCTACCCGCTTCGCAAGGATTACCAGATGCCGACCGAATACCATGGAATTCGGGGAGAATAGTTCCTTCGAACAAGTATTGTGAATGCCATTTCAAGAATGATTTAGGAACCGTAGAAAATGAGCCTCGGTATGCAGGTAGAAGATCCTCGGGTTGTTGAATTTGATGTCCGAACGGACGAAATGTTAGTCAATATGGGACCACAACATCCCAGTACTCATGGGGTGTTACGACTTGTTTTACGAACTGACGGAGAAGTCATTTCCGAAGTTATACCTCATATCGGGTACTTACACCGATGTGCTGAAAAAATCGGAGAAAACCTAACTCCTGTCCAGTGGATCCCCTACACAGATCGCATGGATTATCTCGCCGGTATGAATATGAATCTGGGATTCGCATTGGCCTGCGAGAAACTTGTTGAACTCGAAGTACCTGAAAAAGTCTGTGTTATTCGTCTTATCATTGCGGAACTCGGCCGCATAGCGAGCCACTTGGTTGGTATGGGGGCTTATGGACTGGACCTGGGAACATTTAGCCCTTTTCTCTACGCTTTTCGTGAAAGAGAAATCGTTCTAGATCTATTTGAAGAGGTTTGCGGAGCCCGCTTAACTTACAGCTATATCATGCCAGGGGGAGTAACTCATGATCTCCCGGATACGATTACTGTTCCTCCGGGACTGGCCGGCTTGACAGAAACTGATCCGAACGAGCGGCTCAGTTGGGCCGATGCCTGCCGTCGCTTTCTTGACTGGATTGAGCCACGCGTAAAGGAATACCACACCCTTCTCACCAAAAATGCCATTTTCATTAAACGTACAGCCGGCCTGGGAATACTTTCAAAAGAAAAAGCAATCAGTTATGGATGTACCGGACCGGTTCTCAGAGGAAGTGGTGTAAACCGCGACTTAAGACGGGATGGCGAATCGATCTACACGCGAATGTATACCGACTTCCCTTTTCAGATTATTGTTCCACCCTTTGAAGACGCACCACCGGAATCGATTATTGGAGACAACTGGCATCGCTTTTACGTGCGGATGCTGGAGTTATGGGAATCACTCACACTTGTACGGGATGGACTCGATCGATACGCTGAAATTGAAGGAGATCACCGGGTCCCCCCTCCAGGTAAAAAGAACACTGCAGATTGGATGAAATTACGCTTACCTAAAGCAGAAGCCTATCTTGAAACCGAATGTCCACGGGGTCAAATGGGGTTCTATATTGTGGGTAATAAAGAGGCCAATCCCTGGAAAGCACGTGCTCGTTCATCCAGCTTCTGCAACTTATCCGTTCTTCCCGATATTTCCCGGGGGGCATTGATCGCAGATATACCGGCGATTGCCGGTTCACTGGACGTTGTAATGGGCGAAATCGACCGCTAATAATCAGCAATCTAATCGGTCATAAAGCCTGTTACACAAAGGCGGTGTGTGCATTTTCGCCCCTGCCATCCCTTCGTACAAATAGTACAAATAAATAATCTGATAATAGGCCGGGTTCCATCAAACTCTATCCCGCAAATACACGATACATAAACAGGGATATCTTGAAATCGATTCCCCTGCTGGATGAAAGGCACAATCGGATTGACGCTTTACAAGGTCTCTGTTACATCAATTGGGTATGGCCAGCGTAGCTTTAACGGCAGAGCACCGCATTCGTAATGCGGGGGTTGTGAGTTCGAATCTCACCGCTGGCTTTTTCCTTAACCACAGCTCTTCGCACAGGATTTCATGCCCCTGTGCCCTCCTTTTTCTTTGTTTCAGATGCGTGTTTGCCCGAAAACAGAATTCTTCAGGTCGACCTGCCAAGCAAGGGTACGGTCAGATAAAGGACGAGTCCCACAACAAAACCCACGTAGACTTCATGAATATCGGTCCAACCGTTGCGTTTGGCCAAAAACCATAAAACCACGGTCAAGGTTCCCCCGACCACACAACTCAAAGAACCACCGGCCGTTCCCTTTTTCCAGTATAATCCCAGTACCAGAGTAGGTAGAAAACAGGCGGCGTACAAAGATCCTGAAAAAGCGGTTATTTCGACGATATCCGCAAATGGATTGAGTGCAAGCAACATACTGACCAGTGACAGGACCATAATCCATATTCGGGTATGTAAAATGGCCTTCGATTCGTCATCTTTCAAGAATAATAGATCCCGACTGACAGATGACGCTGCTACCAGCAAAACGGAATCCAGTGAAGACATGGCAGCAGAAAACAATACCAGTAAAAACAGGGAACTCAGCACCGGACCCAGCAAATTGGCCGATCCCAACAAATAAGGAACCACATTATCGCTGTCGGAAATCGCTGCCTCCGGTATGATTGCGTGTGCTAATGCCCCGACAGGCATCAGACACAGGTAGGTCACCAGTATGAGTAATGGAGCGATAATGCGAGCTGTGCGCAGCGCATCCAAATCCCTTAAACCGTAATACCGTGATAATTGGCGTGGTTCGACCAGCAGTTTCAGTCCTCCAGCCAGCGCCAGACCAAGAATCGAAAACAGCGGCATTTTTCCCTGCCACGAAACAAGCGCCGGGTCTTGGTCGTGGAGATTTTCAAGCACAGCATATAAACCGCCTCCTTTAACTATTAGAACGGTAATCATCAGAACCGCTCCCACCGCCATGAGAATTCCCTGGAAGGCATCGGTTAAAACAACCGAACGGAAGCCTCCAGCCAGCGTATAGGCCGTTACGATCAGGAAAATAATGACTGCGGACACTGAATAACTCAAACCGAGAAACTGTTGCAGCGCCAAGGAAGAACCCTTGTAGACCGCAACCAGATACAGGACGGAAGCAAATAAGATCACAACGGCAGTCGTACGGCGCAGGGTATCTGATTGATATCTCGCACCTAGAAAATCCGCAATCGTTAACGAGCCATAGCTTCTGGTGGCATGAAAAAATCGAGGTGCGACACAATACCAGGACACATAGCACAAAACACCAAAAACCAGCGCTTTGATATACCATATCAACCCCACATCCCAACTTTTTCCCGCTTGTCCGATAAAACTGTTGGTGCTAACAAAAGTCGCATAAAAAGACATCGCGACAATCCATCCATTTAAGCTCCGTCCGGCTATCAGAAAATCAGAAAGATTTTTCGTTTCACGGTTTCCGGTAAGACAATGATGGGCAAGCATTGCCAAATAAAAAATCACGAAAATCAAACGCCAGCCGTAAGTTTCCAGCCAGGACATCACACCTATCTCTTCTATTTAATTTAAATCACTATCAAAACCTAACCACGTTGTATTAAAACACTTTATTTCATTAGTTTCCTCCGTCACAGATCATGAGTATAAGAAAAAGCCACAAGGTTACTGGTGCCCAACATCTGCAGGCGCTACCATAACAGATCTTACTTTAGTGGAACCTGTGCAATACTGTCACACGACAAACAGAAAGAATTGTCCATGAACTTTAATATCCGATGTCTTATTCCCCTGCTTACTGTAATTACATTAGCACTCACAGTAAGGGCGACACTCCAGACATCTGCTCCGGTTCCATCCTGGAAAGCACATGATATGAGGCGTACGCGTCCGCCTGTAGTCATACCGGGCACATCCACTCTGCCTGCCTCCCCTCCCTCTGATGCGATCGTTCTTTTTGATGGCAACAATCTTCGGAACTGGCGTAATGAAGATCGTGGAGATCCAAAATGGATCGTCAGAAATGGGTACATGGAATCTGTCAAAGACAGTGGTTATTTACAAACAGAACAGAGTTTCGGTGACATTCAATTGCACATTGAGTGGATGACTCCGACTCCCCCAGAAGGGACCGGTCAGGATCGTGGTAACAGTGGTGTATTCCTGATGGGACTATACGAAGTTCAAGTGCTTGATTCGTACAAGAATATAACTTACGCCGATGGGCAGGCAGCCGCCATATACGGGCAGTACCCACCTCTGGCAAATGTCTCTCTGCCACCGGGAAAATGGCAATCTTATGATATTGTGTTTCGACGCCCGCTATTCAATCGAAACAACACTCTTCTGCAACCCGGACGTTTAACGGTTTTCCACAACGGTGTGCTGGTGCAGGACGCGGTTGAACTCTGGGGCCCGACGGCTTGGCTGCAACATGAACCCTACAAAGCCCACCCCGACCAACTCCCTTTATCCCTTCAGGACCATGGTAATCCAGTGCGTTACCGTAATATCTGGGTCCGAAAGCTCACCGAACGTCCAGAAAACGGTCCCGACATCACCCAAGACAGATCGATCGTCGCTTTACCCGATTCTGTCCTGGACTTCTATGTTGGTCGTTACCTCGCAACAGATCGTGAATTCACAATCATCCGAAAGGAATCGAGACTTGAAGCTGACATCAATGGCAATACATTTCTCGAATTGGTACCCCATTCAAAAACCGAGTTCTCTCTGCGGTGGACTGCTGGAACTCTGATTTTCAAACTTGATAAAGAAAACAATCTGTTGGGCGCCACCTTTTCTATGGGCGGCAAGAACTACCTTTTTGAGAAATATTCCGAGTAACACAATATACCGGACATGTAGATCCACTGAAACCGCTCAATCGATCGGAAAAAACGCCTGAAATTACAGAAGTGGAAAAACGTTCCTGTCAGGTGTTAATCATCTTATTCAAACCAGCGGGCCCACATGTTTTCCATGAGTTCTCTGCGTACGATTTCATTTTCAAAAAGGGACTCTGCACGGTTTTCTGAATTTCGAGCAGCCGTTTCATCACCCAGTTCCTTGCACAGTCGGGCCAATGTAAGAAAACTTCCGGCAAGAAACATCCGTTGTTGTTGAAATACGGATAATGCTTGATCCGTCCCTTGCATCTCCCAGTTTTCAAGACTTGCAATTTCCTTTTCAATCAGATCCCTCGATTCTTCTGATTTTCCATTACGATACAACTCTCCCGCAAACTGCTTGTTCAGGACCCAGTGTAAATAACGATAACCTCGATTGTCGGAGTATTCGGAAACAAGCCTGGTAACTTGATTATGGGCTTCGCGATAATGAGATTGAGCCCCGTCCCATTTTCCCATTAGACTGAGTCCAACCGCCACCAACTGACAATTACGGGCAAACCATGCTCGGTATCGAGGGTCTCCTGGATGATCGATCATGAGTAGTCGTGCCATGGACAAGGCTCGCATTCTATGGTCGCTTAACTCTTGCTTTTCACTGTCTCCCAGTCGTTCAAGACGCCGACTTGGCTGTGCCAGTGTTCGACTGAGCAGATAACGATAATCGGCCGTGTCTGGAAATTGCTGTACCAGTTCTTCCAACATGACCGTGGCTCTATTACGTCGATCGAAAACCTTTTCTCGATCGGTGCCACGACGCCAGGGAACCGCCTGATAACATTGCACCAGCAGATACCGATAATCGGCCACAGACGGCTGATCTTTAACCAGTGACTCCAATAATTCAATTGCCTTATCTAACGCCAGTCGTCGGGTATTTTCGCGGGAAGCTAAGCCTGATGGATTCGAACTGCGAAGCCGTCGGCCACGTAAACCTAATTCTCTCCTTCTTGGAGCCAGATTAAAATAGGTTCGAGCCAACTCATAACGCATAGCATCGGACTGTAGCGTCTCCGCACCAAGACTTTCCAGCAACTGCAACGATTCCCAGTGCTGTTCTAGAGCCAATGGGAGGTCTTCCATCGCTCTAAACATTTCCCCTAAACGATTGTGGAGACTAACCATTTCCAGAAGGTACCCCTGTTTTTCTGAAGAATCGTTTAGCAACTGATCGTAAAGGTACAGGGACTTTCGATAAGACGCTTCGGCCTGGCTGTACTGCATTAACCTTTGACGCATATCTCCTACCCGACGATTAGCCCTTGCTGTCGCCTCCAAAAAGATACTGGTTTCTGTGTTTTGCATCGCAAGGCGATCATAGTAGACCAGCATACCTTCGAGCAGCGATGCTGTTTCCTTTGACACAGATCCTTGAACGGGCAGTTCAAATTCCGCGTCTTCCGGATCTTCTACCGTCAGGTCCTCTTGGACTACGGACCGTTCAGGAACAAAAGACTGATAGAAATTGTCGAAAGCTTCCAGCGCAATCGTCGCTGTTTCTTCTGCTTTCTGACGTTGGACCGACTCACCGTTCAGGGCAACTTCTGCTTTCTGACGTTGGACCGACTCGCCGTATAGAGCAGTCTCTGCTTTCTGGCGTTGGACCGACTCACCGTTCAGGGCATCATTCGTAACTACAAAACCAATTGAAGCCCCTATCGCAACCACCAAAAGAAGCACAATAGACAGTACTGAAAGTGCCGCCACAGCGCGATTTCGTCGATACCATCGCTTGAGATGGCCCACAACACTCGTTCTTCTTGCGTGCACCGGACGATCCGCCAGGTAACGTCTCAGGTCATCTGCCAACTCTCCGGCTGAAAAATAGCGATTCTCGGAGTTACGTGCCACCGCTTTGAAAACAATTGCCTCCAAATCACTAGGAACATCCGGAATCCATTTTGATGGATTTTCTGGGTTCTTTTCCTTGATTTTTGCTATGAGACTGTTTCGATCCGTATCTTGATAAGCCGGTTGCAGCGCCATCAGTTCGTAAAGAGTCAAACCAAGACTACATATGTCGCTGCGCGCATCAGAATGACCTCGTAATTGTTCCGGCGCCATATATCGCAAGGTACCGACCAGTTCTGATCCCCGATCTGTTCTTTCAGATGCGATTGCCCGAGCCAATCCAAAATCGGCTATCCACAGTACCCCTTGCTTATCCAACAGAAGATTGGCCGGTTTGATATCACGATGTAAAGTTCCCTGTGTATGAGCATAATGCAAGGCATCTGCTGCCTGAATTCCCAGGCCAGCTACGGCCTGCCAGTACTGGGTCGGAAAGCTAAGCTTGGGAGTAGTCGTGTTAATGGAATTGCTGGAAGGCTCCCTGGAAAGGGATTCGGTTTTTGGTAAGGCCTGTGTTCGAACGTCCATTGCTTCTGTAATGTCAGGTAGTTTGACATTCTGTTCCTCAACTACTGGTCCTGTTTTTGACTGTTGTGTGTTATCGGTGATCACAAATCGGTTGCTCAATAGAGCCTGTATTAACTGATCCACGTTGTTGATACGACTATCGGATCCCGCGGATTTATCGATCGATGGCTGTATCGCAGCAACGCCGGTAACCATACCATGCCCGCCCTCAGTCAATCTCGCCATAATTTCATCAAGTCCGACCCCATCTATGAACTGCATGGCGTAAAAATGGAAACCTTCCGACTGGCCCACTCCGAAAACAGGCACGATATTGGTGTGATGCAGTTGGGCTGCAGTGCGGGCCTCCTGCTGAAACCTTATTAGTTGTTTTTCTTGCAACAGTGACTGCCGTGGCAAAACCTTAACGGCCACCTTACGACCCAGCGACTCCTGCTCGGCTTCATATACAATCCCCATACCCCCTCGTCCAACCTCTCGGATAATACGGAAATCACCCAAACTTTCAGGCCTCACTGCCCCTAAAGATGCGCGTCCACCGGAAGAAGACTGTTCCTTGTGAACTTTCAGTTTTTCGATTGCTACTATAGTTGGGAAAATAGCATATATCTCTTCAGCCAATTCCGGATTCCGTTCTGCGTATTCGTCCATACTCGGAGTCTCACCCTGTCGGTGACGTGCCACAAATTCCGCGGCCAGAACATCAATCGCTTCACGATCCGAAGTTGGCTTTTCCATTGTTACCCTCTTACCCGAGATCAGGTGTTTTTATCCGGGGACACGTGCTCGGAAAAAATGTCATTGCCTTCCAGTATTTCTTTTAACCGTTTAATCGCTCGCACATAACGGATGCTGGCGGCTTTTACCTTCAGGCCCAAGACCTCCGCGACTTCACCATTACTTAGTTCTTCAAAGTGGCGTAACGCCAACACCTCTCGGTCTATCGGGTCCATCTGATTAATGGCACTTTCAAGTTCTACTGACTGTTCTTCCCGCAGTGCTGCCTGGCTGGGTGACGTAAACTCACCTAGCAATTGCGATGCCAGAGATATCGAAGTCGATGGTGAATATCGTTGCTGTTCCCGACCGGCATCCCGCTTCTGCGATCCCAAATGACGTCGATGTACATTGATCAATGTTTGTCCGGTAACCAAACGAAGCCAGACAAAAAAAGACATCGAAGGTCCATCTAAATAATGTTCCAGACGCTGAGCCACATCCAGATACACCTCTTGCAGAACATCATCTGCATCAACTCGTCCGATCAATCGACGATCCAGACGAAAACTCACCATGCGCCACAAACGATCCCGGTGAAAATCAAAAAGGTCGGTGAGCAGACTGTGTTCTCCATTCCTCAGTCGAACTATCAATCCCTCTTCATCGAATGGTTCCATATTAAAAAGCCTGTTTCCGAATGCGAATTGAATCTCCTGCGCTGACAAGATCGGTTCTCCACCAGATCAGCGTGAGAAAACAAACCTTGTCGAAACGGGTGATCACTTAAAACCCCATTCATCAAAAACGACTCTTGGTCACGAAAAACGAGATTTTCTCTTCTTTATCTGTAGAAAGCAGGATGGATTATGCGTTTATGTCTGTAGAGACACATGTGAGACATGGAGACACGATCCATAATTGATCATCGGAAACCAGGTTATGGACTTGCGACCGTCTCTTTTTCGTATTTTAAGAGGAATATTGCCATGGTTAGCCTGACCTGCCATACCGCAAGTGATCCAATCGTGCCAGATGACCAACTGATGATTTACCTTTCACAGGATCATCCTGAAGCCTTGTCTGTCCTTTCAGATCGATGGCAGCCCCGTTTAATCCGATTTGGACTACGTTTCCTAGGTGATTATCAACTTGCAGAAGACCTCGCTCAGGAAGTATGGTGCCGAGTTTATCATAACCGATTGAAATACAAGGCGCAGGGAAAGTTTTCTCCTTGGATTTACCGTATTGCCACGCGTATTGGACTGAACTTACAGCAGCAGCAAAAGTTGAAATTCCGTACCTCCAGCCATGCTTCATCGCATCTCACAGATGAATCACCATGTCCTGAAGGACAACTCCACCAAGAGGAACAATCCCATTTACTTTTAAACCATCTGAAAGAATTACCCGAGAAACAGCGTACTGTATTAATGATGCGGTTCTTTGATGGAATGAAATTTGATGATATTGCCCGACATACGGAAACGGCACCCAGTACTATCAAATCTCGATTCCGCGCAGGGCTGTTACGGCTATGCCAGGATCTGAAAAGAAACGGTCGCATTGCGGATACGATGCAATGCTTTGAGTTTTGATCCTTTGAACTATAAAAACACTTGACTACAGGAGACCTTACCATGAAATTCTTCCATTATATTTTAGTCGTGCCTGTACTATTAATAGCGTTGGAACATTCCAGCATAGCCCAAACCGACAACAATGCTGGAACGGATGTTGCTCCTTCACAACGCCAGCAGGAGAGGAGAAATGGGCGATTGGGTCGACGTCATGACAGACCGCGATTTGCCCGTTCACATCCTCTCATGCAAGCCCTGGATACTGACAAGGACGGCAATCTTTCCAAAGCAGAAATCGAAAAGGCCACTGTCAGCCTAAGTACCTTGGACAAAAACGGGGACGGAGGTCTGACTCATGAAGAAATCAGCCCATTCATTGGACGTGAGTCGCGACGAGCCGGCAATGGAAGGGGAGAACGGGGCCGCCGTTTCCGAGGGAGAGGCGGTCGAAGAGCCGAAAGACGACGCCGACCAAATCGTCCGGGATCAGACTATGCTGACAGTCGTTCGAGGCGAAGAGGCCCTGACGGAGAACGCCGGAGATCGAGAGGGGATCGTAGACGACCCGACGGACCGGAAGGTCGCCGGCGAGAGGACCGCAGACGTAATCGTTTCGAAAGAGGTGGACCGGAATCGCGTCAACCTCGAGGCCTGGAACGTCAAAATCCCGAACAGATGATGAGACGTTTTTTGAGTCTGGACAAAAACGGAGATGACAAACTCTCTCGAGAAGAGCTTGCCGAACTACAAGGCTTGGTCGAACGATGGGATAAAGACGGTGATGATGCACTGAACAAACTAGAGCTGCGTGACATAATCCAACGCCGCATGCGAGAGGGAGAACGCCGGAGATCGAGAGGGGATCGTAGACGACCCGACGGACCGGAAGGTCGCCAGCGAGAGGACCGCAGACGTAATCGTTTCGAAAGAGGTGGACCGGAATCGCGTCAACCGCGAGGCTTGGGACGTCCAAACCCCGAACAGATGCTGAGACGTTTTCTGAGTCTGGACAAAAACGGAGATGACAAAGTCTCTCGAGAAGAGATGCCTGACAGACTGCAAGGCATGCTCCAACGATTTGACAAAGACGGTGATGGTGCACTGAGCGAACAAGAGCTGAAAGAGGCCATTAAACGCCGGCTACGCGGACAGCAAAACTCAAACGCTCCATCCGAGGACAACAAGAAGTCTGAGGACACAGAACAAAAGCCGGAAGATACGTCTGTTACTTCTTAGTAAAAAACGATGTCTTCCCGACAAAAAACACCGCCCGGCTCCCTTTTTCAGCCGGGCATTTTCTATATCGTTTTCGCCGACATCACCGTCGCGATTTCCCGCAATCTTCGAATATCCAGTTTACCACTACCCAGTACAGGAATGGCATCCACTGCATAAAAAAGACGGGGCATCGGAATCCAGAGATTGGGTAGCCCACGTTCTCTCATTTTCCTGCAAAGAATGGTAGGATCCCATTCTTCGGGAAAAGGAAGATGGAGCACTACCAACTGCTCTCCCTTATGTTCATCCGTAATTCCGGTTACGGCACATAACTGTTCATGGACGGACATGATCTCATGCAAGGTTTGCTCAATCTGTATATGGGGAATCATCTCCCCAGCTATCTTGGAAAATCGATTGATCCGATCTGTGATCGTAATAAAACCGTCTTCATCAAGCGTGGCAATGTCACCGGTGTTATACCATCCGTCACGAATCACAGCCTGCGTTGCTTCCGGCTGATCAAGATAACCCGTCATTACATTGGGACCCGACACATTCAACACACCTTGCGCTCCTGGCGGTAAACTTTCTCCCGTTTCACGGTCAACTATCCTCGCAACAATTCCAGGTAAAGGGTGACCGACCGTACCAGATTTGTTTCCTATCTGACGAATACCTCCCTGTTCATAATCGGGAATATTGGTAGACACAACGGGTGCTAGTTCCGTACATCCGTAACCCTCATAAGGTCGGATACCAAATTTTTCTTCAAACGCCTCTTCCAGATGCAAAGGAAGCTTCTCGGCACCACACAACAAAAGGCGAATACTTTCAAAATCCTGGGCAGTACATCTACGAAGATAGTTGCGCAGAAAGGTCGGCGTTGAGATCAATAAGGTACCGGAATGCTGCCGGCACAGGTCCCCAATTTCTTTTGCTTCAAGAGGGTTAGGATGATAAACCGCGCGCGCGCCCACCAGCAAAGGCATCCACAAAGTAACCGTCAGGCCGAACGAATGAAAAAATGGAAGTGTTCCAATCAGCACATCTCGCGGACGAGGATCGATTACCTGTACCACGGCTTCAACATTCGAAACGATATTGTGCTGAGAAAGCATAACTCCTTTGGGTTCACCGGTTGATCCACTTGAAAATATCACCGCAGCAAGATCATCAATAGAATGCTTACGCAAACGCAGCACCCAACTCTCAAGAACATAGCACGGCAACAAACAAAACGGCCAGAACATCAGTGCCGCCCTTAACCTGTCCACTACCGTTACTTTTTTCTCAAGATCTTCCAGAAAAACCAGCTCGCCCTTAACTTCCGTTTCTATTTTTTCAATCCATTTTCTGGAGGTCACGATCTGCGTGATTTCGCACTGCTGTCGTACCGATTCCACTGCATCAAGGGAAGCCGTGTAGTTGATGTTAACAGGAACCCTTTTCATCATCATCATCGCGATATTCGCAAGTACGGCCCCACTACCCGTGGGTAACACAACACCAACCATTTTATGATTACCCAGTCGCCTTCTTAGCGAACGTTTCAGGATCATGGCCGTTACTATCGTCTTTCCATAACTCATACCATCACCGGCACTGTCTGCGATACAAGGACGAAATGGATGCGCCTTCGCCATTCGGACAAACTGACGGTGAAGAGGAATCTGTCGTGTTTTGCGCAACTCCACGGATTTCGACCCAACCTCCTGGACCGCCTGCCGAACTCGCCATGGAACTGTATTCGACGGCATTGAAGAGCCAAACGCGACCGATACGGGGTAAGGAACCTGCCTGGGCCACTTGGATAAAAATCGGCCACCTTGAAAACTAAAAATACTTCCCCAGACATGGTCGAGATAGGCTGGCACAATCGGTACGGAAGCCAACCCCTTCGTCATGCGCTGAAAACCCCGTCGAAAGGGCATCAAACCTCCGGTTCGTGTAATCTGGCCCTCTGCAAAAACACATACCAGCTCCCCTGTAGCCAGCGCATCGCGAGCAGTACGAACAGCTTTCAACATTTCTTTAGGACCCGACCTTGAAGAAATCGGGATAATCTTCATTAACCTTGCCAATTGACTTAACACAGGCAAATGCGCATAACCGGATTCAACCAGAAATCGAATCGGACGATCGACTGCTGCCTGAATCAAAATCCCGTCAACCCAGCTGACATGATTCGAAACAATCAAGGCAGCTCCGTCCTGAGGAATATGGATACGACCCGATACTCTTATCCGGTACAGACTATGAGTCACTAGCCAGAGGACAAATCGCACCAGTACATCTGGCAGCAACCATACGATATAGACCGAAGCCAGCAGCAAGACAAATCCAATGAATGCAAACATGGTCGGGGGATCAATTTTCGTGCTCAATAAATAGTAAACCAGTTGCGCTATAATCATGAATGTGAAGCTTAAAAAGTTTGAACATGCAATGATGCCTCCTTTTTTATCTGGAGGCGCAGCATACTGAAGTAAACTATTAAGCGGCACAATGAAGAACCCCGCACATACTGAGGAAACGCCCAGCCATACAAAGGTTCCAAGGTAAGAGTCCTCCAAGAATGAAACCATAAAACATCCCACAAACATTCCGACCGATCCAATTGGAACAAGACCTAATTCTACTTTCCCACCGGAAAGCAGACCGGCACAAACACTCCCTAAACCAATGCCAATCGAAACAGTCAGCACAAGATAGCCCTGGGCATTTTCCAGCTCTGGCCACACAGAATGATAAAGCAGAATCGTAGACTGTAATAACGGCCCGACAAACCAGAAAAAAGCGATACCCAAAACGGTGAACCACAGGAGACGCGACTGGTATATGATTCGAAAATTGGCCAGAAGCTCCCTGACAGGGTTTCCCATCAGTTCCTGATCCGGAGATGCTGCCGGAAGAAAGGGAATGCCTTTGACCGCCAGTGTACCGATTAATGCGAAAATAATCAGCACTGTGCTCGCAGGCCAGAATTGGTCGGGGCGAGTTAATGATTCGTCGGTCAAAGATGGAAGATAGGCAATAAAAACCACCACAAAACCCATACCAAAAATGATGCACAAGTAATGCATCATCTCAAAAACCCCATTTCCTTTGGAAAGCTTTTCCGCAGGCAGCATCTCTGCTAGAAGCCCGTATTTGGCGGGACTGAAAAACGTACTTTGCGTGCCCATCAGAAAAACCAGCGCATAGAAAACCATGGGATGGGACCATCTGAAAGCAAAAAGCCCTGCTACCATGAGCACTAATTCAGCAACCTTGCTCCATAAACAAACCGAACGTTTACTGTAACGGTCGGAAATCTGACCAGCAAAGGAAGAAAACAGAAGAAAAGGAAGGACCAGAAGAATACCTGTTAATGTCACAATCTGGGCATACTTGGCAGTGTCATTTGCATGTTCTGTACCGAGTGCAAAGACAATAAGAAAGCGAAAGGCATTGTCATTAAAAGCACCAAAGCACTGAGATATCGTAATCCCCAGAAATCCTGACCCCAGAAGCGGTGATTTAATTGAAGTAGTTTGTACTTGTGCCACATTCCCTACCTTGAAGGAAACGCCTGTTTACTCGTCTCTACCAGGATTTCATCACTCTGCTTATCGAAACTCCTCAGGCCGTTGTCAAACCGCTAAAAATGAGTCCCAAAAGACAGTGAGTCTCCATCGAAGTCCCGTATCGGCAATCATAACGTATTCTAGTAATTCCGCTTGAAAACCAGCTATCAACCGTCGGTGTCTTATAACCTTATCACAAAATAACGTACAATCCGTCCACTAAAAAAAGGACCGGTTCTCAATCTTTTAGCCCTGTGTAGTATGATGTTACAGACTAGTAAAGTTGTCCCTGCCCTCGCATCAATACCGAAATTGAAAACACTCACTGAAAAGTCGCCGTAGTAGTGCAAACGAAACATGCAAACCCCCTTGGAAAGGGTTCACAACTCCCGATTCAGGTGGTAGAGTTTTTAGCTGATGTCTATTTCACAAACTGGATTTTTCCATTTGTAGACGCGCCCGTAGCTCAATTGGATAGAGCATCGGTCTACGGAACCGAAGGTTGCACGTTCGAATCGTGCCGGGCGTATTAACGCTTTCGTACTAGAAAATCATGGACGCGTTTTAACGGGAGTACGGTGCATTTAGTAGTAATCCCAAATTGGCGCAGCTATGGTTAGCACACATCTGTCTCGTTGTGTTTGTCTCACAAGAACCCACATACCGTAAACACGGATTCCCCTTCCTAGGAATTAGTCCATGGTCCGTTCCCTTGAGATTCCAACTGCAACAAAACTTCTCTTTCCATTTCTGTCGCTTCTGGTCCTGACCCTTGTTTTGACAATAGACCCGTTGCCGACAAAGGCAGAAGGCAATTGGCCAAGGTGGCGCGGTCCTTTTGAAAATGGTCACTCATTTGACCAGCGGCTTCCCGTACAATGGGACAGAACACACATCCGCTGGAAAACGGCGCTAAGTGGTCAGGGACAATCCTCGCCCGTCATTTGGAATGAGAAAGTATTTCTCACTTCCTCGAGAAATGAAGGCCGACAACGTGTGGTACTTTGCTTTGATCGTAGTAACGGTACCCTCCTTTGGGAAAGAACAGCATGGACCGGTGAAGCCGAACTCACTCATCTCACCAATGGTCATGCGTCGGCTACTTGTGCCACAGATGGTGAATTTCTTTATGCTTTTTTCGGTATGGGTGGTCTTCACTGCTACACAACAGATGGTCAGCATATCTGGTCTCGTGATCTAGGAAAATTCACTGGACCATGGGGCACTGCCTCCAGTCCTGTGCTGGTTGGAAATATGGTCATCCAGAACTGTGACGCCGATGCCAATGCCTATCTGATTGCGATGAACAAACAGACTGGAGAAACTATTTGGCAAACGACACGGGACGATTTTCGAGGATGGAGTACACCGATTCTGATTGCTTCTGACCATTCAGCAGGTGAATTGGTTCTCAACGGTCACAGTGGTGTGCGCGCCTATGATCCCCAAAACGGGATGGAGCTGTGGTTGTGTAAAAGCTTTGAAGGTAGAGGGACCCCCACCGTTACACTTGCAAATGGATTGTTACACGTCATCAACGGACTGCGTGGAGACATCTACGCTATTCGACCCGGTGGCCAGGGAGACGTAACGGAAACTCATATTGCCTGGCACTCCTATCGTCGTAGTCGTGATATCGCGTCCCCTATCATTATCGATAATTATATGCTCGTAATGAGCATGCGTGGTGGCATTCTCGCAAACTACAACTCAGACAATGGCCAGGAATTATGGAAACAACGAATTGGGACTACCGCCCATTTCTTTGCATCGCCGATTGCTTATCGAGGACTGGCATTTTTCCTGAGCGAGGAAGGTGATACGTTTGTAGTCAAACCCGGAGATGCCTTGGAGACAGTTGCTCGTAATCCTGTCCGAACGAATGACAATGAACTTTTTCGAGCTTCGATCGCACCGTCTAATGGCCAGCTATTCATGCGATCTGACCAATTCCTTTATTGTATAGGAACCCGTTCAGACAAAAGGTAACCCGATATAACAAATGGAATTCTCTGTGATTGCTTTTCACTACGGATCCACTCTGATCCAAGAAAGTTCTTGCATCGATACCGTCTGAAAAGCCAGGCCCGTCAGGCGCGCCTAAATTTGGCCATCCACCAATGCGATCCGCCCCTGTGCATCGGTATCACTCGATTTGACACCGATCATCATACCTTCCAGCTGAACCTCATCCATTACTCTGATTCCTGTAACACGTGTTCTCCTGATTTCCACCATGGGTCGAAAGGGTCCGCCTGTTGTTTTCGAACCTTCAGGTAATTCTTGGACCAATTACTTTCGATATCCTTTTCATACAGATTCCTTGACAAGGCACTACAATGTTTAACCAGCGTTTCGAAAATACAATTCGCAATCACCAGATTTCCCAGTTTATTAGGGTGGACACCGTCGGGATGAACCAACCAGTCAGCGATACCCTGTGCCTCCCAGACATCGGCAACCAGACAGTGATACTGTTCGGCTAGTTGAAAGATGGCCCTGTTGTACTTCCTAGTCAATTCAGGACTGCCCTGATTCAATGGCAGATGGCTGCGGAACCCCGTCATATGATATACGGTAGTCAGAATAATCAATGGGTCATTACCATGTCGGATCGCTTGAATAATCGTTTGGAAATCTTCAACAAAATCATCCACCGGCATTCCTGCACGCATATCGTTAAGTCCGAAACACAGGATAACAAGATCGGGATTCTGCAAAACAACGTCCTTGTTATAACGTTCCAGTGCACTGGGTTTTGTCGATTGGGTGTAACCGGGACTCCGGGGAGATATGACATTGTTACCAATTCCTTTATTGATGTATTCCACTGGCTTATTTTGATACTCGCGAATCAAAGAAACCAACACATCGGCAAAACGTTCCTCCAATTGTTGCAGCCACGGACCACCGGAAACCGTGCTTTCTCCCATGATTACAAGACGCCGAAAAGGCTTGGAACGATAATCCACTCGATGGGATAGCCGCGGCACTTGGTCTACCGTATAAGACGGAACCTCTTCTACCGGCCGGCCACATCCAACCACGATTAGGCATAACCACAACCAACGGGACATAGTGGATTCATTCCTGTAAAAGTCACCTTTTCCAGTGCCGACAACGAGACCCCTTTTATCAAAACCCATTTTTTGACTGCTGAGCTGTCCTCATATCGTAATCATCACGAATAACGTTCAACAGAAAAGGCTTCCAAGTCAACGGTAGGAGGACGATTAAGAATCACTTCTGTCATCACCATCGCAGTCGCTGCCGAAAGCTGTAATCCAGAACGAAAGTGTCCTGCTGCCACAAACAAATTCGAATATTGAGAGGAGGCTCCAAGATAGGGAAGACCATCTTCACTTCCTGGACGCAACCCAGCCCATGCCCGTTCGAAATGAGCATGGCGCAGATCCGGAACTAGATGAAACGCAAATTCCAGTAACTGGTGTACTCCCTGCGGAGTGGTTCGTTTGTCAAAACCGACATCATCTTCGGTGGAACCTACTAGAATCCGACCATCGGGACGGGGAACCAGATAGCACGAGCCTTCCAAAAGCACGTGTTGAAAAGGAACGTGGTCGGTACGCAACAAAACCATTTGACCCCGCACTGGCCTTATCTTGAGCTTGATTTCAAGTGAGTCAAGCAAAGCAGCGCTCCACGCTCCACTGGTCACAACAAACTGATCACCAGAAACAGGTCCGTCCCATGTTTTTGCTGCAGTGATCCTTCCTGATTGTGTTAACAACTCCGTTACCATCGCCCCTGTCCTGAAACGGACACCTCGCTTCAAACAGGCCGAAGCCAGCGCTTTTAGATGGCGGGGATTGCGTAACTGAGCTTCGTCAGGCAAACGACACCCTTTGATGACGTCATCACTTAACGCGGGTTCTGTCTTTCGTAATTCTTCCTCGGAAAGGTCCTCGACAACCAGCCCCTCACTTCGCCAACCCTGCACGGCATGATTCAACTCAGAAACGTCATTCTTGCTCGTTGCCAGCTCCAATCCACCACAACGGAGATAACCATTGTCAATTGCCGTCTCTTGCTGCAATTGTTCCGACCACTCCTGCATTAAACGAGCACTATGTCCCACCAATTGACCTAATGGATGACTGGCTTTTTCCGGATTTCCAGACGGTAGAATTCCTGCGCCCGCCCAGGATGCCTCTTTCCCCAGGGCTGATCGTTCCAGAATCGTCACATCTATCTCGTGACTGGACAGTTCATAGGCTAGTGACAGGCCAATCACGCCACCGCCAACAATCACCACTTCACTCATGGTCCGTTTTTCTCAACATGCACGTACGGGATTATCTCAATCGAGGTGTATCATAGCGAATCTTCTCGCATTGTAATCCTCTGCTTTCTTCAATGATCGCGAACTCTGAACTGCTAACTGTCGTAATAGGAAAAAGAAGAGCAAACCGGACCACAAAATCCTGTACTGGTCATGGGGTGTCCCTTCTCGGAAAAGGCGGTCTTATAACCGACCCAAACCGTACACATCTAGAAATGTTTATGCTGTAGGGAATTTACTTCGAATTACATAGGATGACAATCTCCTTGACGGTTCCGGAATAGGACCGATAGGGTATGAGCTAACGGCGACCCCGATTCGTCGTATTCCCTGTCTATTGCCTTCGCAACAAGCTACGGTTCCATTCCTAGGATTGGGAAATACACATCATGAAATGGCGTTGGCTGACGGTCTTTTATACGTGTTTTCTAGTCAGCGGATTCGCATGCGCACGTTTACATGCCGATGCCACACACTACGATAGCTTTCTTGAACAACTTAAATCCCGTGGCTGGTACGACACCGCTCTCTTGTATCTTGAAGAAATCGAGCAGGATCCGAATCTCCCAGAAACCATCCGCACACGACTGCCCTTTGATCAAGCACAAATACTTATTGATGGCGCATCTGCAACTCCCGATTTTGGTCTCCGGCAGGAACGGCTAAAAAAAGCAAAGCGTTATCTCGAAACTTTTCTCACCAGGAACCCTGATCATTCACTCGTGGCAAATGCCCGTCTTCAATTCGGAAAGCTTTTAATGGAACGTGGGCGCATTGCTGCCCTAAAAGCAAAACAACCTATCAATCGCTCCAATCGAGACACCTTGAATCAGACAGCGCGAACGCACTTCCAACAGGCACAGTCGCTTCTGGAAAAATCGAGAGCACAATACAAAACGCAACTCGATTCCTTTAAGAACAATCTTAGAAAAAACAGCCCGGAAGCAAAGCAACGTCAGGACATTGTCGAAAAACGTCTTCAAACGCTCATCGATTTAGCCGTTGTGCTATACGAAATGGCCCAAAGTTATGAGCCCGGATCTGCGGATCACACTCAGTTCCTGCAACAAGCAGCTAACTCATTCGAAAAAATTCACAATGACCACCGAAATCTGGGCGCCGGCCTCTACGCCCGACTCTACCAAGGAAAATGCCTGGAGGAAACCAATGATGTACGTAAAGCCAGGGGCATTTACGACGAATTACTGGGGCACGACCCTCTCGATAGAAAACAATCGGCAGACCAGCGTCGATTCCTTTTACGGCTCCAGCATCAAGCTCACTATTTTCGGATGATATGTCTAAATCATAAAAAAGTAAAAGCGTTCCAATCTGTAATCGAAGAGGCTGAACAATGGCTGCGCGATAACTCCGCTTTGAGGGCTACTGAAGTCGGACTAGGAATTGAGTGGGAACTGGCCAAAGCACTCGAATCACTGGCCCACACGGAATCGACTTCTGAAAAAGATACACGCAGCCTATTACGCAAAGCGTTTTCCGCCGCAGAACATGTATCCACCACACCTGGAAAACACCGGGAAGCAGCTTTGTCCCTTTTACAACATTTACGCGGCACCGATGCTGCATTCAAGATCACTCCTCAAGATTTTTCACAAGCGCGAGAACTCGCCCAAGCTGCACGCAGTCGTGCCGAAGCACTTCAACAGGAACTTTATGCCGAAGATCCTTCTCGCGATACGGATAAACAGCGCATGGCAGCTCTGAAGCAGTGGTCAGAAACAGCAGAGTTATTTCACGAGGCACTGAAACTCGCCGACCAGAAGGTACCTGTCGAAGACATTAACCATGTTCGCTTTCATTTGAGTTATGCGTATTACTATCTGGACCGTAACTATGAATCAGCAATTGTTGCCGAACGCATTGCACGTGGTTACCCCGATCATTCCCTTTCAAAAAAAGCTTCTTTTCTGATGATTGCAGCATACCTCCAAGCATACAATCAGCGGCCGGGCCAGTCTGCCTTTGAAGTGAATCAAATCATTCGTACGGCTCAGTATTTACTAAAACAATGGCCGACAAGTAGTGAAAGCAATCAAACTCGAATCATTCTAGGTGGTCTATACGGGCAACAGGGTGATCCCGATCGAGCCGCCAAATGGTTTGGTGCGGTGACCGAATCATCGGAACATTACCTGGAATCACGCCAGAAGGCCGGTATGGCATACTGGAACGCGTTTCTTCGGGCCAAGCAGTTGCCGGCTTCTAAACGTCCGAACCAAACCACGCTCAAAAAGTATGCCGAACTCGCACAGCAGATCCTTGAAGATATCAGCACGGAAAGCAGAGGGCAGATCCCGGTTGGAGAGCCTGTCCCCGATCCCCTTTTGACAGCAGAACTCTATCTTGCACACATCGCGATACATAATGATCAGTACCCCAAAGCTCTGAGTCTTCTCGTACGTGCAGATAGTACAGGGGGAAACAAACATCCTGGACTGCTAGAACTGGTTCAGAACAAAGAACCGCTTGCTTTTTCTGGCCGATCACGTCACACCTTTGTCGCCGAGGTATATAAAACCGCCCTTCGCGTTTATGTTGGACTCGGTGACCTGGCATCGGCTAAACAAATGATAAACGAACTGGAAAAACTCGGGACTTCTGCCGGACCAATGGTTCAAGTTTATCGAGAATTAGGCACAGAACTTCAGTTACGAATTGAAACCCTGCAGAAACGGAACGACTTACGTGAGCGTGACCGTGTCATGAAGACTGCTGAATCATTCCTTGAAAAAATCAACCAAGGGGCGCAAGAGACACCGCTCCGTTTTTCAACGATGAGCTGGATGGCAGACGCCTATTACCAGCTGGGCAAAGTGCTGATACAGAATCGTCCAACCGGTTCTGACAACCAGCGGTCAAAACACTTGTTTAGTAATGCTGCAAAAGTGATGAAACAATTAATTAAAATGGGAGAAACCGATCCCAATTTTCTACCCCAACAGACCGCCGGTACGCTCAGACTTGCACAAAAACTTCGCTTACGGCTCGCTCGATATCAAAGACATGTGAATACCCGCGAAAGTTGTAAAGAAGCTTATGCGCTCGTTCGCCCCCTTTTAATTCAATTAATAAGTAAGCCGAATCCTGCTCTCCCCGTACAGGTAGAGGCCGCCTACATTTTGCAAGCTTGGGGGCAACACGACACCAGGAAGCTGCATTCCGCTATACGTGGAGTCAAGTCTCGCAATAAAAAAACCGGAAATTCGGTTATGCTCGCCTGGGGATGGGCCGGGATCTCACAGCGACTCCAACACTCCCCTTCAAGTCGCAAGGGGGCTTCTCACTATTCCACCTATTATGAGGCACGCTTTCAGCTTGCCTATTGTCTTTTTCAACAGGCAAGACGCGCTATGGATAATCAGAAACAAGAACAGCTGTATACGAAGGCAAAACGAGAAATCATGCTGACATACCGACTTTCCGGTGATTTTGGTGGGAGCTTGTGGAAAAACAAATTCAATGATTTATTAGTGAAAATTCAACGTGGCCTCCAGGAACCAGCTACCGGTATTTCCGTTCTCCGAAAACCACGTACCAAACGCGATATCAACGTGACCCAAAGGAGATCGTAGTCATGATTCGTCCTGCCCCCGGAATACATTTCGCTTTTTCCTTGCACTCAAACAACGGGCGCGTGCTACCTCACTGGGTCTCCATCGAACTTGCCTGCCTGGTTGTCGTTTTACTTGTGTCCCATGCAGATGCCGTAGATTCCGTACGACGCAAAAGTACCAAGCGTGCAGTTTTTGGATCCGTAACAACCGTATCACGTGAAAACGTTACCGTGAGTACCTCATCAGGACCAGTCAATGTACCTGCCGGTGACGTTGATTTCATTGCTTTTGAAAACCAGCCTCCTGTACTGAACCTAGGCCTTCAGGCTGAACAACGAGGAACGCTCGAAGCGGCCTTGGACTATTATCGCCAAGCCACAAAAATGGATGCCAAAGACCTGATCAAAACGGACATAGAATATTTCATCGCGCGTACAACAGCACGGCAGGCACTTCTGAATCCTGAGTTATCGAAAACAGCCAAACGCCTGCTAGAGAATTTTAGAACCAAACATGCTAATAGTTACCACTACTATGCGCTACACGACTGGCTCGGCCGAATCGATGTTGCATCAGGAAACTTCGATGATGCAAACCGGGCATTCACGATCTTCGGTCAGGCTCCCTGGCGATCTCATAAACTACGTGCACAATTACGACAGGCTGAAATCGAGCAGTCTCGCAAGAATTTCACAAAGGCCGCAGAACTGTTTGAATCGATTATCCAGACTCCCGTACAAAGTGAACTGGAAAAGGAATGTCAGCAGGAGGCCAAACTAGGCAAAGCCCATTGCCACAGCAAACAGGGATCCGCAGCAGATGCGGAAACTCTGATAAGGGAAGTGATCGAACAAACAGACATTATCGATACCAAAATGCATGCTCGCGCCTACACTTTGCTGGGCGATTGCCTTTATGCGGATCGCACTTCTCCAAATAAACGACTCAAGCCCGCTCTGCTGGCTTACTTGCACGTTGACGTATTACCGGAACTAAGCATTCACTCGGAACAACACGCAAAATGTCTGTTTTATCTTTCTCAAATCTGGAAAGAAATCGGGAAACCAGACCGTGCCGCCGATGCACTGGTACGACTGAATCAACGCTATCCCAACAATGCATGGGGCAAAACCCCTACTAATCCATGACCACCTCATTCGAAATCTCGATGATTGCCGAATGAACAACTCTTAAATCCTTATTCCACAATCTCAATCATGTTTTGGAGTATGACGATGCATTACAACACGTCCCACTCTTACTGCCTGAACTCCCGATGGCTGCAAGTGAGTCTTTATCTCTTCCTTGGATTCTGCATCTCTGTTACGACGATTCCTAATACGGTATCGGCCATGCAACAGAATGATGCCTTTGAAGATGACTTTGAAGACACCGGGGACAGTGCTCCACCAGAAGCGGCCACACCCGCAACCCCGCCACCGACAGTGCCCGCAGCAAACGGAACGGATGTCCAGCCGCTTGCTGAGCGAAGTCTTCTCACCATTTTGTGGGAAGGTCTGGGAATGGCATTTTTTCTCGTCTTCTTCATTATCTCTGTCACACTGGTAGCCTTGGTCGTTATGAATGTACTCCTGACACGTCGACAGGAAATACTGCCGACTGATCTTTCGCATGCCTTTGAAAAACACCTGACGGAGCGTCAGTACCAGGAAGCCTACAATCTGGTAAAAGACGATCACTCATTCTTGGGAAAAGTTCT
Source organism: uncultured Planctomycetia bacterium (assembly GCA_963996245.1). GTDB lineage: Bacteria > Planctomycetota > Planctomycetia > CAXEIY01 > CAXEIY01 > CAXEIY01. The sequence goes on from CAXEIY010000295.1 coordinate 27,931, forward strand.
GACTGCAGGAATGAGCCGATTGGGAACCGGATATGAACAGGCCATGGAAGCGATGCAGGAAGAAGGTGAAAAACAAAACATGGCTTTGGAACACCGGATCAGTTACCTGTCCCTGATAGGAACGGTATCACCCATGATCGGGTTATTTGGAACGGTCTTCGGAATGATGAAAAGTTTCGGACGAATTCGTGCCGCTGTAGGGCAGACTCCTAATGCAAGCGAACTGGCTGGTGGCATTGAAACCGCACTGACGACCACTTTTGTTGGTCTGTTCCTAGCTATTCCGGCATTGATCGCCTACAACATTCTGCGCAATTATGCAGCACGGCAAGTAATGGAAGTCGGCATCAAAAGCGAATCTTTAATGGCCGACGGATTTGGGTCTCTAGCCAAACGCAGCGCTGATGAACAAAACTCCGAATGAAACCTCGCGTCCGAATACCGGTAAATCTGTAAATCGTTTTTGCTGTTCTGATTCTCCTCTGAAAAGTTATTACACTCATGCGATTCGATCAAAAAAGTGTACTGCCTGAAAACGAATCAGACATGACTTCCATGATTGACATGGCTTTTCAACTTATCGCTTTCTTTATGGTCCTGATCAACTTTTCAGACACTGTCGCCGACCAAACTATCAAGTTACCGATTTCGGAACTTGCCAGACCTGCAGATGAATCTGCCGAACATTCGCTCGTTTTGAATATGACCGGGGAAGGACGAATAAGACACATGGGCACTTTGCTCAATGTGGATGACATTGCAACCATTCTAGATACGCGCCAGCGTATGATCCGCCTGCGTCGTGAACTCGTGAAGGAAGAGGTACCACCAACCACTATCATCATTCGATCCGATGGCAATTGTCCTTCCGGAAAGTTACAGGAATTGATCCAACAATGTCAGCAGTACGGTTTTGAAAAATTTGTATTACGCGCCAAAGAGCGAGAGGAATAAACCGTGCGTTACTCACAACGAACACGTACGCGTGACAAATTCGAATTACAGATGACACCTATGATTGATGTCGTCTTCCTGTTGCTTATTTTTTTTATGTTGACTTTTAAGATCACCATTCCAGAAGGTAATTTTAACATCAACATGCCGCTTACAGCCCCAACAGCGGGACTCCCTGACCAGAATTTTCGCCCGGAAATCAAGGTCCGGTTAATTGCAGATCCGGCTGGAACGCTGACTGAGATCCGTATTAACGAAAGACCCCTCTCCGGGAACACTCCCGAGCGTTTAATCGCGTCGTTACGCGCAGAAATACGATCACTGGTACAGCTAATGGGAACAGGCGATCCACTAGAACAGGAACTGGAAGCCGAAATCGATGCAGACTATCAGCTACGTTATCAATACACCATGTCTGCCATAACAGCCTGCAGTGGGCAACTCGAACAGACGGTAACCGGACAATATGATCTTGTAAAATACATAGAAAAGATCAAATTTGCTCCTCCGCGCAGTTCCCTGTAATGCTGCGACAGCGAGTCCAACCGGTAACCGTAGCCTGACCTTTCATTGGTTACTCTCAATTCTGGCTGCTTCAGGGCCGTTATTTTTTCCCAATCAAGGCACTTGCCTTGGCGCACCGTCAGGAATCGTATATACGAACGTCCTCAGAATGGAGGCACCGTTTTCAAAAGGAACAAAAGTATGTCGCAGTATCAGATAATCCGTCGGATGTGGTCTGGTCTGGCAGGACTACTACTGGCTCTTTTTATTGCCGATAAGGCTTTTGGTTATACGAACCAACAACCTCACAGTTCCCTCGCCCGTCCTGTGCAATACGCTTCCTTGCAGAGTTCTGACCCCCTTGATCAAGAAGATCCGGCAGAGCGTAACGTGATAATGGAAAACCCGGATGACATAAAAGCTGCATCCCCGTCTTACGGTCATCAACCGGACAAACAGGGTGACGTTAATTATCTTTTCTCCTTCATGATGCAATACGGATCGATCGTACGTCCTCTCGTAGTGATTTTGGGAGTTGGCATCCTGGTTATTGTTCTGAAATGGTCCATCAGAAAAAGCAGTGACAAAATTGTCCAGTTCCTGACACAACACAGTGATGACAGCGGAAAAGATCATACCAATCGTATTAAAACCCTGAACGGCGTGTTTCTTCACACCATGACCACGACGATTTATATTGGGGCACTCTTGATGATTTTAAGTCAGTTGGGAGTGGATATTACCGTCTTGCTTGGCGGAGTGGCCGTAATCGGACTTGCTGTAGCATTTGGTGCACAAAACTTGATTAGGGACTTCTTTTATGGATTTGTCATCCTTCTTGAAAATCAATATGCCGTCAACGATGTTATACAAATTGGAGAAATCGCAGGTTCTGTGGAACGTGTTACGCTCAGAACGACCATCTTGAGAGACCTGCACGGATGTGTCCATTTCATTCCCAATGGCGAGATTACACGTGTGAGCAATATGACCCATGGCTGGGCCCGTGCTGTCATAGAAGTCGGAGTGTCTTACACCGAAGACCTGGATCATGTCATGTCCGTTCTGATGGACCTGGCAAACGCCTTTCGCGACGATCCCGAATATCGTGACAAGATCCTTGATGATCCCACGATGCTCGGCGTGGATTCCTTTGGAGAGTCCGCTGTCATGATTAAGTTTTTTCTAAAAACCAAAACACATCAGCAGGGATCCATCAAACGGGAAATGCAGCGCCGTATTAAGAAACGTTTCGATGAACTGGGAATTGAACTTCCCTATCCACACCAGGTTATTTTCCATCAGGAAATAACCGAAACCCGTGAAAACTAGAATGCCAAACATTCTGGCTTCAGTCACACAGATCGATTCAAAATAAACCGATTGCCATCTTTCGATATCCAAAGGGATCAGCTCAAGTCCATACATCGCGTGGAAGGATAGGGGTCGCGCCGGGGTGACTGGCGACGGCAGCACCGGCCCGGTTGGCAATCTCAACCACTCTTTCGGGATCCCACTCCATTACTAAACCCGTCAGTATCGCCGCACTACATGCATCACCCGCCCCGACACTGTCGGCATCATGAGTTTTGCTGAATGAAACAGGTTGTCCCTTAATAACACGATCGTGATCAATAATCGTGGTGCCCCGACAGCCATCGGTCAGAACCGCTCCTCTTAAATTAATCTTTCGTATCCATTTTTGAACACTGACTGCAGGATCACTCGCTGAATATGTCTCACCCAGCAATTCTGAAACAACAAGCCATTCATCCTTATTCATTTTAACATGCGTCGCAAGCTTGCAGCTGTGAAGCAGCAGTTCTCTGTTAAAAAAGCTCTGCCTCAGATTTACATCAAACAGCCGTACTGCTTGAACCGCCTTATTCAGAAAACGATGAATTGTCTCACGGGAAACCTGTCTTCGTTGCGCCAGTGTTCCGAAAGTTACAGCCCTGCATTGACCTGCCAGATACTCCAGATCCGGGGACCACTCCAGGTAATCCCACGCTACATCCGCTGCAAATTGATACCTTGCTTCACCTCCTTGCAATTGAACATCAACCGTTCCTGTCGCATGTTCCACATCCCTTTGTACAGCATGGGTAGACATACCACGTCGAGCCAACTCCGTGATCACCCTTTGACTCAGTGAATCCACCCCTATGCGAGTCGCGACTACGCCTTGACCGCCCCACACCGATGCCAGTTGATGAGCGTGAATCGCGGCGTTGACAGGTGCGCCACCGAGTATAGAACGATTAGAGAACTGATCAAAAAGAGTTTCTCCCAATCCTACAATCATAAATCCAGCAGGATACGATTGTGAGATGACATCTCTGTCTTCCGAAATCTCAGACTCCATAAGACCATCCAACAAGAAGAAAAACGATTCCAAATCAGATGTTTTGAAACGTAAGCAGACTCGATATTGATGTCCCACACATCGCCCGTTCTCTGTGTTGATCACACTTGGTTACTTTGCTTCGATCCAAGATATACCATGCTAAGTGCCCTGTTCGATTTACTTCCTTCAATCTTTCTAATACTCAGAAATTATTCGACCCATAACTCGTCTTCGATTAGCGAAAACGGAACCTATAATATACATATGTTCGACTACCATCGTGAAAGCCTGATTCATGATCCGATTCACGGATACATCGCCTTTACTGCAGGTCGCGATCTCGATTCGAACGAAATAGCAGAGCAAGAGATTATCGACCATCCCTGGCTGCAGCGTTTAAGACAGATTCATCAATTACAAACGGCCTGGTGGGTTTTCCCTTCTGCAGAACACATGCGTTTTCAACACGTCTTAGGTGCCATGCATCTGGCCAGTCGTGCGATCGATCATCTGTATCCTTCTCTGCAAGACAGTTGTCCTGATGTCCCTTCACGTGGATACATTGAATCGTTAATGCGCATTGCTGCTCTCCTCCATGATGTCGGACACGGACCTTATGGTCATTTCTTTGACGAACACTTTCTTTCCCGCTGGCAACTCACTCATGAAGACATTTCCGCCCGAATCATCACCACATCGCTGGGTGATCTGATACGTGGAATTCGTCGAAATCCGTCCAGTGAACTGGAACCGGACGAACAACTGGACCCCCATCAGATAGCTTATCTCATCAAAAGACCCGCGGCACATAATCCTCCATCGAGCGATTCTCACTCCACTGGTGGCCCGAAAGATCCCCTCGAGGGGCCCAAGAATGTACCCAATTGGCTGGCCTTTCTACGTTCTCTATTCAGTGGTCTCTATACGGTCGACAATATGGACTTTGTATTACGCGACGCCTATATGACCGGATTTAATGTACGGGCCTTTGACCTTCAACGGTTACTGCATTATAGCTTTTTCACTCCGCATGGACTAACGCTTCATCAACGGGGACTCCCAACACTGATGAATTTTATCCACGTCCGCGCGGAATTGTTCCGGAACATTTATTTCCATCGTACGGTGCGCAGCTTAGATATTTCACTGAGTGAAATTTTTGCAGAAACCATGGAGCTACTGTTTCCCGAAAATCCCATGGATCAACTGGAGCACTACCGTCAGCTCACGGAGTGGTCCCTGCTAATCGATGTTCAACGATGGGCACAAAGTGCAACATGTCGTAAGAAAACCCTCGCTCAGAAATGGGCCCGTCTCTTGTGCGGCAAATCAGATTGGCAGATGGCATCGGAAAAAACAGTCCTTTTTCGATCCGACCAACCTGAACGTGCTCACATCTTTCAAGATCCGGACTGGGTAAGCGAACTCATCAAAAAGCAGCTGCCCGCAACGATGAAACCACCTGTTTTTCGGATAGATGTCGCGCGCCATCACCAGCGTCCAGGTGTGGCACGTACTGTTTCAGATCAAAATTTCCTATTCGATCCGTTCAAAGACACCGTTCATGCTCTCCACGAAGACAATCTCTTTAGCCAGCTACCGCTCAGTTTTTCCCTATGTCGGATTTACGTTCGTGATGCCGGAAACACAGAACTTCTCGCCTCTGCACTCAATAACCTGCTCGAGCCCGGAGGTGATTCAGAAACAAACATGTAAAACCGTAGTCTCATTGCCCGATGCTGAACATAATGCCGGAAGTCTTGTGAAACGGTCTTGCCAAAACCGTGCTTCATCAAACCACCGACTAATTTGAACGCCACAGAAAAGTCATTCGAAAAATCGAGCAAATAGTCAGACGCCTGGTCCAGCATAATACACCAGCACAGATCACAAACCGCGTTTTGACTCCCTTCCTTCTGTCAAACGGTAAATCGCTTAGACCTCCTTCCATGATCCGGCTTACATCTTATGAACTACTCACCTACAATAATGGGGCACGCTACGACTGATTGCCCTTATCCCTCTATTACACTGTGCTTGCCATGCTGCGCATTCAAGTAATGGTTGTCTCTGCGATTCTGTCGACGCTCTGTTTCTACAGTGCGCCATCGCGGGCTGAGCAGAGCACGTCGAATTCAGCGATCTCATCACTACCAGAATGGTCGATTGAACCTTCCACGATACAATTGACGGGACCGAATGCCACGCGAGGAGTACTTGTCCATGGACAAGTACAGAATGGCCGACTTTTGGACCTTACACATCAAGTCCGTTATCGATCGAACAACCCAGAACGAGTAACGGTTACTGCCCAAGGAGTGCTGACCGCTCAATCCGACGGCATCGCTGAAATTGAAGTTCGATGGAATGAACAACAAAAGATCATTCCGGTCCGGGTCACTGAAACAGAAAACCGAATTCCACCCCACTTCGAAAATGATATCATCCCGATCTTAAGCAAATATGGATGTAACGCATCCGGCTGCCATGGGAAAGCGGGTGGTCAAAACGGTTTTATGCTGTCCGTTTTCGGTTTTAATCCAAATGCGGATTTTGATGCACTCACCAAAGAAGCTCGCGGACGACGCGTTTTTCTTGCTGCTCCAGAACGCAGTTTGATTCTCACTAAAATATCTGGATCGATTCCGCATGGCGGTGGAATTCGATTGAAAAGTCAACAACGAGAATATCGATTACTTGAACAATGGATCGCGGCTGGAGCACCAGCTGGAGATCCCGAAGCACCTCAAGTCACGCAACTGTTAATCCGCCCAAGCGAACGGATCACGAACACACTAGCAACCCAACAATTACGAGTCCTGGCTGTCTACAGCGATGGGCGGGAATTAGACGTCACTCAAATTGCCAAATATCAGTCCAATCAAGAATCCTTAGCCAAAGTCGATGAAAGCGGTCTCGTTCAAATTGGCCCGGTCCCCGGACAAGTCGCTATCATGGCCAGTTATGCAGGCGCCGTGGCCACCTTTCAAGCCTTGATCCCACGCGGAAAACCAATCGCCCACTATCCAGATTTACCTGAACAAAATTTTATCGATCACTATGTTCATGCCAAACTGAAAAAACTAAACATCCTGCCATCCGGTCGCTCGAAAGATGCTGAGTTTTTAAGACGGATCTATCTGGATCTAATTGGCACCTTGCCAACCGCATCCGAAACGGAAATTTTTCTAGATAATTCTGATCCTGACAAACGTCAACTCCTGATCGAAGCATTACTGGCCAGACCTGAATACTCGACCTATTGGGCTTTAAAATGGTCTGATTTGCTGAGAGTCGACCGCCGTTCGCTTGGCCAAAAGCAAGCCCGGGCATACTACAATTGGATACGGAAAAGTTTTAACGAAAACAAGAAATTCGATCAATTTGCAAGGGAAATTTTGACACTCAAAGGACGAATTCAAGACACGCCCCAAGCCAATTATTATCGTGCAATTGGCGGAGCGGGTGAATTGGCAAGCAACACCTCACAAATATTCCTGGGAATCCGAATCGCCTGCGCCCAGTGCCACCACCATCCTTTTGACCGCTGGAGCCAAAGAGATTACTACGGGATGTCCGCCTTCTTTCAACAAGTTCAGCGCAAAGGATCACCACGCGGGGAGATTATGACCGCTAGTGGCAATCCGACTACCAAACATCCTCGTACCGGTAAACCCGTTTTTGCCTACGCTTTGGGCACTGCAATGCAACAGCAATCTCCTAAAGGTGATCGGCGCGAAACGCTAGTCAACTGGATGACGGCAAAGAACAATCCCTGGTTTGCCCACAATGCGACTAACCGCATTTGGGCGCACCTCATGGGACGCGGATTTATTGAACCACTCGACGACGTTCGGGAAACCAATCCGGCAACGAATCCTGACTTGCTCAATCGCCTGGCTAAACATTTCATCGACAGTGGTTATGATTTCAAAGCACTGATTCAGACTATCACCTCTTCAGCTGCTTACCAGCGATCTTCTGAACCGAATTCCACCAACGAGCAAGACGAACAAAACTATTCTCGTGCACTCTTGAAACGCCTCGATGCAGAGGTACTGCTGGATGCCATTTGTGATGTGACTGGACGGCCGGAAAAATTCCCTGGCGTTCCCTATGGGTCACGGGCCATTGAGCTATGGGACAGTGAAGTCGACCATTATTTCCTTAAGCTTTTTGGCCGCCCCTCTCGAAAAACTGCCTGCGATTGTGAAAGACTTACCGAACCAACCGTCGGTCAGGTATTACATGTTTTAAACTCCAAAGAAATCGAAAACAAAATTGCACATGAAGGTGGGAAAATCGCAGAATGGACAGAGCAATTTCCCGAAAACACCCGTCTAATTGATCAAGTCTATTTGAGCTATTTTTCGCGTTACCCAACTTCAGTAGAGCGTGATTTAGCGATACAGTATATGGCTGATTCTCCGGACAATCGTCGTCAATCTGCGGAAGACATCGCCTGGAGTCTGATGAATTCGCTGGAATTCATCTTCAATCATTAATCCAAATGGAGCACTGTGCCATGATACGTACCAAAGGTTTTTGCGACGGAATCCAACGACGCGATTTCCTGCGGGTGGGAAGTGCCGGCGTTTTTGGAACTACCTATTCGCTTCCTCAGTTACTGGATCAGCAAACGGCTGCCAGAGGAAACACTCAAAACAATCGTTCTCTGATTATCGTATTCCTGCGTGGTGGACTGAGCACCATTGACACTTGGGACTTGAAACCCGATGCACCCCGTGAATTCCGTGGCGAATTCAGTCCCATATCCACTAATGTTCCAGGCATTCAACTGGGAGAACTAATGCCTCGGACTGCCCAGCAAATGGACAAGTTTTCATTGATCCGATCTTTCACTCATGGCAACTCTAATCATGGTCCTGCCGATCACTATATGCTCACAGGATACCACCCACTAGCTGGATTCAATGCTGGTCTGACACCCAATAACCAAAGACCTTCCCACGGATCGATCATTGCCAAGAAATTGGGACCCCGTGGATCCGTTCCACCTTATGTCTGTGTACCCGATATGCACCCCAGTTGTGGCTCTTCCTATCTCGGAGCCAATCACGCTCCGTTCAGTGTCAATGCAGACCCCGCCGATCCAGGTTTTACTGTTCGGGATATTGTCCCTCCACTTAACCTTGATCCTCGCCGAGCGAAAGCGCGCCGTGCCCTGCTAAAGGATGTCGACCTGTTTCAGAAAACCGCACAGGGACAAGCGAATCGTAACGCTAAATCCGTTGGAATATTTCGGCAAAAAGCGTTTGACTTGATGACCTCACCTGCTGCGAAAACAGCCTTCGACATCCATTCCGAAAATGACAAACTGAGAGATGAATACGGACATAATTCACTGGGTCAATCCTGTCTGATGTCTCGACGATTGGTTGAAGCCGGAGTCCGTTGTGTCACCATTCACCATGTCGACTGGGACACGCATGACAACAATTTCACAACGCTCAGACGTGACCTAGTACCTCAACTTGATGCGGCTATGTCGACTCTGTTCCGGGACCTATCCGATCGGGGAATGCTAGATTCCACCATGGTTCTAGTTACCGGTGAATTTGGACGAACTCCACGAATCAACGCCAACGCTGGACGTGACCACTGGGGACCCGGATTTACGGTCGCGATCGGTGGCGGAGGTATCCAAGGTGGACGGATCGTCGGTCGAACGAACGAACGAGCCGAACGACCTGCCGAAAATCCTTACCGACCCGAAGACCTGGCGGCCACGATGCATACCTTGCTGGGTATCCACCCCAAAGAAGAGTTCATCACTTCCGAAGGACGCCCCGTTCCGATAGTAAACGACGGACAGTTCATTCAGGAGTTAATCTAACTATTCCCATTCCTTGTTTGCCCGAGCAACTTCCCAAAATCCTTCTATTCGTTGGACAGACAATATGTACCGTCAAATTGTCATGCTTAGCGGTTGCTTAATTTTCGCTAGCCTCAACACAATTTGGGCAGACAACCCTTCTGCCGACTATATTTTCCCAGCAGGAGGCCAACGAGGAACGACTGTTGAATTCCGGGTCGGAGCCCATTTTCTCCACGGTGGTGCTCCATTCGAGATGTCAGGCAAGGGACTGGTCGCCAGTAAGCGTATTGAGCGAACTCAAACCATCTGGTTTGAAGGTCCGATGGTTCTAAAACCAAAATCTCAGGCAGGTGAGAATTACCCCAAAGACCACACCGGCCGAGTAACCATCGCACCTGACGCACAACTGGGAGTCCATTACTGGCGTCTTTGGACCTCGCAAGGCGCTGTCGACAGTAAACCTTTCATCGTGGGAAACTTACCTGAAATTGTGGAACAAGAGATTGATGGTCAGCCTATTCCTGCCCACGTTCCGTTACCCGTCACAATCAATGGACGTATTTTCCCGCGTGAGGACGTTGATCTGTGGCAGTTTAAAGCCACCTCCGGACAATCCATCACCTGTGAAGTACGAGCCTCACGACTTGGATCTCCTCTGGATTCTCGGCTCGAAGTGTACGACCCTCAAGGCAACTGTGTTGCCGACAACACCGATTTTTTTGGAACCGATTCCTTCCTGCGTTTTGTTGCCCCAATGGATGGTACTTACCAAATCAAAATATACGATAGTCTTTTTCGAGGACTGCAACAGTACGTTTACCGTTTGACTGTCACAACAGACAGCTATGTCGATCAGGTGTACCCTCTGGGTGGACGGTTGGGAAGTACCGTCCATGTCCAATTGTCAGGCCAAAATGTCCCCTCTAAATTGTTGGAAATAGAACTGCAACCTCGCTCCCCAGGTATTATTCAACAGCGATTTCCAATTGATGGAATCCTGTCCAATCCTGTCCTGTTCGATGTCAGTTCATGGGACGAACATCTTGAACAGGAACCGAATAACTCGTCCGAACAGAAAAACCAACCAATTATTGTGCCACCCGCTGTACTGAATGGTCGCATTGACCATCCAGCGGACCGAGACCTCTGGGAAATCCAAGTATCCAAGGGACAACTTTTCCAGTTGTCTGTGACGACAGTCCGGTTTGGTTCACTTCTCGATGCGGTGGTCCGTATCATGGATCCCACCGGAAAACAATTAACACAGTTTGGCGCCAGCCCTTCAAATCCAGCAGAAGCCAAAACACAGTTCACCTTCCCGGAAGATGGGCTCTTTCGCATTGAAATCCAAGACCTCTTTCCCGATCGCGGTGGCCCTAGATACGCTTACCGGCTGAAAATCGAGCCGCCGGATTCTCCTGATTTTCGTTTGACTTTACCGTCGGATGCCCTCACGGTTTTGAGAAATGAACAAACAAAATTCAAGGTTGCAGTTGAAAGATTGAACGGCATGAAGGGGGACATCTCTCTGCAGGTCAAAGGCTTGCCGGAGGATGTCCATGTAAACACGGCTACCATTTCTTCAGACAAAAAAGAGGCCGAACTTACTTTCAACGCCACAAAAAAGGCAAAAATCCATACTTCATATTTGACCATTTTTGGCACCGCGACGATCGGAAACACCAAACAAACAAGGCCGGCAATTCTTTCCAGTCCTACGGGTGTTCCCGTGCGTCAGAATGTACTCTTGGCTGTGGCAATGCCTACCCCCTTTAAGTTAGACGGAGTCGAGTTTCAGACAAGCTATGCAGCTCGAGGCACCACTCATCGACGCCGTTTCCGTATTGACTGGGGCAATTATAAGGGGCCGTTGCAGTTGCTCCTGGCAGACCGCCAGATTCGCCACCTTCAAGGCGTCACAGGACCGATGATCGAAGTCCCACACGGACAGCCGGAAGTATTCTACCCGCTTTTCGTGCCCACTTGGCTGGAGATGAACCGCACAAGCCGAAGCGTCGTCATGGCGGTCGGGATCGTGAAAGATGAAGATGGAGTACCCCACCACGTCAGCTTTAGTTCGGGCGCCGTAAAGGATCAAGTGATCATGTTAACCGCACCTTGTCCACTCAACATTCGCGCTCAGAGGTTGTCATTCCGAGCGATACCCCATCAAAGTGTGGAAGTTCCCGTCACCATAGCCCGAGGTATTCTGAAACCCGCACCCGTAATAGTCGAGTTGCTGGTACCAACACACATACGAGGTCTCCGTCCGGAACGGTTGACTATTGCATCCAACAACAATACCGGCAACCTGACAATTCATTTTGAGGAAAAACTTGGCCCCTTCAACATGCCAGTCCGCATTCGTGCTACCACCACTGTGGGCAACGATCGAGTCATCGCTGAAACAAACATTGAATTCGTTTCCTCTTTAACAACGTCAACTCGCTGAAATCGGGTATTCCGATCCTATCGATTCTTGTAATGTGATGGCCACCTGGCCAATCTCTTGCGTACGAACCTTACAGCGGTTCGAAACGGACTTGCCGGACAATACTATTCGGCTTCATTGGTACTGGGTACACGGCCTAACAACCTTGTACATCCAATACTCCCCAATTGCTTCCGTCAATTAAATGCCTGAAGGACGTTAACAACTGCCGCGACGACTATCATCAGAAAACAATACTCGCTTCTTCCGAATTCTATTTTCGGAAACTCATTTCTTCACTCTCTTATTGCAACTTCTCAGGGGGAAAATTGCAGCAGAGCTTGACCCTTTTCTGGCAATGAAGACAGCGCTCGCATCAGTTTAGCATGAGCTTCCGCTGTAACTTTATTCACGGTGGGATCCGTTATATCGTTTTTTTCTTCACTGTCGGCAGCTACATCAATGAAACGACCGTCCCCGTAGAGCTTGAACCGATGATCACGGACAAATCGTTTTGGTTGGGTTTTTTCTGGTCGAGGACAATAATATACGTGAACCCAGTCACGGGGCCGGTAATCCTTCTCACCAGTTAAAAGACCTGTGAAGCTGTGTCCGTCAAGTCCATCCGGTAACGGCAAACCGGCCACGTCAAGTATGGTCGGAAAAAAATCGGAAAAATCGATCAGCGTATCGGTCACCTGTCCCGGATTGACGGTTCCTGACCATCGTACTACCAACGGTACCCGTGTACCGGCATCGGTCATCTTCCCCTTACCTCCACGTATTTCAGCTCCATTCAACCAGGATCGAATTGCCGGATGCGTGCCATTGTCACTGGTAAACAGGATCAACGTTCGTTCACCAAGTCCCAGGCCGTCAATCTTAGTTACGATCCGACCTACTTGTTCGTCCATGTAAGAGACCATATTCTCGAAGTTGCGCTGTCGTTGTGGACTCTTTTCTGAGGTACTGCGTGGTGTTGAAAGAAAAGGACTGTGAACCTGAATCAAAGGCATGTAAGCAAAAAACGACTGGTCTTTGTTCCTCTCGATGAAATCGGTCACCGCTTTGGTAACGATATCAGGTCCATAATCGTCAGGTCCGAACGTTCGATTAACGCCGTTGACGTACAGCTGTGGTTTCCAGTACCGGGACCCGAGTTGATCAACCTGCCATAAACAGATCTCATCAAATCCACTCTTTTCGGGCCACATACCTCTACCTCGAAACCGCGGCGCATAATGCTGAGCGCCCAACAGTTGCCACTTACCAGCTACTGCGGTGTGATAACCACCCTGCTTCATATACTGCCCGATCGTTATCTGGTCACGATTAAGGATTGAAAAAGCGACATAATTACGGACATTCGAAAGGCCGGTCATCAATTTGACACGGCTGGGCGTACACAGTGGCTGAGAATAGCAATGCCGGAATCGCATGCCCTCGGTGGCCAGTCGATCGATATTCGGTGTTCTGTATTGGCGACTGCCATAACATCCGAAACACTCGTATCCGACATCATCCGCCATGATGAGAATCACATTGGGACGACGTGCATCACCAATTGTAGACCGAGAACGACCTTCCAACTCCAGATATGCGGCCGCGTATCGTTTTCCCAGTTCCCGGTATGATGCTGAATCGAAATGGACTCCGTCCCCATTGTGATTCAGTCCTCTGGAGGAAACAAACGCTGTGCCGTTAGCTGTTGATGGTAATCGGCGGTGAGCTGCGTCAACTTTTTTCTTTTCATCATCCCAGGGTCGTCCTGGCCAACGTCCCATCTGGCCAGCAAGAAACGGTAGACCGGGTGCCTTCAATACACGACGAAACCTCGCAATCAACGCATGCAGTTTTTTCTCGTAAACGGCCGACCGATCGAGTTGTGCGTCGGATTCACCTTGATGCCAGAGGATACCTTTGAATGTGCCGTATTTCTGTGCCGCATAAATCCTTTTCAGACAGTCGTCCCAAGGATGTGTTTGGGTACCCGCGTGATACCCACCCGGCTCCCAGGATGATATCGGTGATCCGCCAACCGCACAAGGAACCAGTCCAATGGTAACACCCGGTCGCTTCTGTGCCACCACTTTCGCAAACGAGCGCCCAATCCCCACGCCAACTATAGGGGGCTTATCAAAATGCAATGGATCAACCGCTGGCACCCATTTATTTTCTTTTGAGAACTTCAATACACGGGCAATCGGCTGCTTGTCAACATCCGCCACTTTTCCTCGGCCAGCCATATTTGACTGACCTGCCAGCAGGTAGAGGTGAAAATTCTCCCTGTCTGGAAGCTTGGTTTCGGCATCAAGCGAAGTGGTAACCAAGACTGCCAAAGCCAGACAAGCCGGAAAGCAGACTCTCACATTGAACACAGCGGGGACTCCGTCCATAAGAACGGACATGAAACACGTATTCATTAACGGGCGTTTTGAGGCACATCCAGCAAGTAGGTTTTTGCCTCTCGCTTGTCCCGATCATAACCTGCCGCTGCAAAGCGAACACCATCCGGAGTGTATGCTGCATAGTATAAAACCGGAGGATATTTCTGCTCCAACAGAGGCAGACCTGTCGTCGCGTCCCATATTTTCACTGCTCCGGAATAACCACATGTAAGCAGCCGGGTGCCACTGTTATTGAACGTCACACGATAGACATCATCCGTATGACCACTAAAAACTCGTACCACTTCACCTGTCTCGATCTCCCACAATCGAATTGTTTTTTTGGCATCACTTCCACCGGCGGCCAAAAGTGCACCGTCAGGACTGAAATCAACGCTGTAGATCGGCCCCTCTGATCCAGGAAAATTCTTCATTTCAGTCCCGTCTTCCGTATTCCAGAGCCGTAGTACTTTATCCACTCCACCAGACACCAACTGTTTGCCATCAAAACTGTATGCCACCGAATAGACAGCACCCTCATGTCCCTTTAATTGGCGTATTTCTTTCCCTTCTGCAATATTCCAGAGACGAATCGTTTGATCCGCACTGGATGATGCCAGTGTCATACCATCGGGACTAACTTCAAGGCCATAAATTTGAGCATCGTGACCGCTCAACGTTCCTGTTACACCGCCAGAAGCCAGTGTCCACACCTTGACCGTTTTGTCTGCCGATGCGGTGACAAAATTTCGGCTTCCCTTAATAGCATGAATTGCCAGAACCGCTCCTCCATGCCCTTCAAACTGCTGTACGAAACCGCCATCATCGACCGAATAGGCACGAACCAGATTGTCTGCACATGCCGTGATAACTTCACTACCACTGGAACTGAATTCCACCCCATGTACCGTTGCGGGTGATTCTATTTTCTGCAGTAGTTTTCCATCGGAAACATTCCAGACAAAAATCAATTTGTCGGAAGCAGCGGAAATCCGATTGCCGTCACCACTGATCACAACATCGCCAATTGTGCCTTCCGACCCCATGAACTGACGAATCAGCCTTCCGCTTACATCCCATAATTTCACAACTTTATCTGTCCCTGATGACAGAATCTGACTGCTGTTGGTTACGTATTGTGCTCGTTGGGTGCTTTCCCCATCCGCCAAGATCACCTGTTTGACAGAAGGGTTCCAGACACGTACCGTTTTGTCCGCACTCCCAGAAAGAATTCCCTTACCATCAGGCAGAAATCGAAGCGTCGTCACGGGAGCTCCATGGCCGGAAAAATACTCCAATTCTTTTCCGGTTACGGTGTCCCAAACTCGGACAATATGGTCTTCACCAGCCGTCGCAATCCAGCGATTATCGGGGCTTACCGATACTGCTCTCAGTGCACTGGGAGCCACTAATGTCTTAACCAGTTCACCGCTAATCAGTTTCCATAGTCGGATACTTTTGTCCGCACTAACACTGATAAAATGTGCATTATCCGGACTGACAACAACACCGGTTACCACATCCGTATGCCCTGCCCCCGTCTGTACCACCTGACCATTGGCTACATTCCATACTCGTACCGACTTGTCATCGCCACCTGCCACAAGATGACCACCATCCGATGTCAAAGCCAGCGAGCGGACAGCTCCGCCATGAGGGGCAAAAACGCTTTCGACACCCAATGTTAAGTAACGAACCTGATTGTCGCTGCCACCTGCCAGCACGATGTTTCCATTGGCCGATACCGCGATGCCACGTACTTCCGCACCGGTGTCAAACCGCTGAATAATCTGATTGTTAGTAAGGTTCCAGACAATCACGGTTTCATCCGAACTGCCGGAAACAAGTTGACTTCCGTCTGCGTTTGACAGCAAACCGGTAACAGAACTCTTATGTCCCTGGAGTGTCGACACCCGGTTACCGTCTTCAAGACGGAAGACCTGTATCCCATGGTCGGAGCCACCGACTGCCAACTGCGCTCCCAACATAGCAAGACTTGTCACTTCCGCATCACGATTAATCGTCCTAACCACGGCACCACTGGCCGCGTCGATGACACGCACCAGCTTGTCCGAGGAACCTGTAATAAGCTGGCCGCCATCGAGGGTATAGACTACCGCTTCTACACTGCCTCCATGTCCGGATACGGTTCGAATCTCAGCGCCCGTTTCAACTTTCCATTGCCTGACAACCTGGTCAGATCCGCCGGAAGCGAGTTGCATTCCGTCATGGCTAAATACGACTGAACGAACGGGCCCGTCATGGCCTTTCAATTCTCCAGCCACAGATCCATCCGCCACATTCCATACACGCACGATATGATCTTCACCTGCGGATGCAATCTGACCGCCTGATGGATGCCATGCCAATTGATGAACGGGACCTTCATGGGCTTTGAGCTCACGAATAACGGCATCATTCACAGGATTCCAAAGCCGTATACTACCGTCGTCCGATGCGGTTGCGACAATTTGACCATTCGGACTTAAGGCAACATCGGTAACCGGGACATCATGCGCGGCAATGGACCGTGTTTTCTGTAGCGGAAGCCGCCAGCGTTTCACCGTTCCATCCTCGCTCGCGGTGAAAAGCGCCTTCCCTTCGGAATCAAACAGAACGGATGTCACCGTCGTATTATGAGCATTGACAGAATGACGGAGCTTGCCGTCATTTACATTCCACAAACTGACGGTTCCAGTACCACTTCCAGTTGCCATAATGGCATTATCTACACTTAGTGCAATCGCACTGACCCCACCGGATTGACCTTCAAAGGATCGCACTTCCTCTCCGGCTGTCTTCGTTTTTTCCACCTGCGCGATTTCTTTGTTCAAAGCGTCTTTTGCGTCATCCTTTGCCTCTTTTAACTTTTCTCTTAACTCCTTTAATTGCTTGTCAAACTCGGCCTGTTTTTCTTTAGAAACAAACAATTTGAAAAGCTTGACCGTACCGTCACTGGAACCTACTACGAACTCTGTACCACCTGAATGGGCACTGATGGCAGTAATCTGCTCCGGCAAACTGGCAAGCTCTCTGGGAATATTGACTGGCAAATGCCATGTCTTAATGGTTCCATCCGCCCCTGATGACAACAAAACCGCATTATTCGAATGAAAGGAAAGATCGGTCACTCCGCCGGAATGGGCCCCTAGCACGGCTTCTATCGCACCGCTGGCTGGATTCCAAAGCCGGATGGTCTGGTCAGCTGCACCACTGGCCACCTGCATTCCATCAGACCGAAAAGACGTAGCGGCCACAGCACCTGTGTGACCTTCCAGATTATGAACCACATTGCCATCCGCAAAATTGAAGATCTTGACTGTTTTGTCATTCCCTCCCGCAACAACAAGTTTCCCGTCAGGACTGTTTGACACCGATGTCGCTGCATCTCCGTGCCCTGCAAAATTTTTAGTCGCTCCCAAAACAGGCCATTCCCATACCATGATGTTGTTGTCCAGTGAACTGGATAACAACCGTTTTCCATCTGGTGTAGTCGCCAGAGAAAGAACCAGATCCTGATGACCTTGAAGGGTTCGGACTTCCTTGCCATCCGCAGCTTTCCAGATCTTGATTGTTTTGTCGAAACTGGCTGTTGCAATCAGCTGCCCGTCTGGGCTATAGACAACTCCATAAACAGCATCCGTATGGCCTTCGAGGTTGGACGGTTTGTCCTGAGCCATCAAACTCGATCGAGACCCTCCGGAGAGGACCAGTACCCCAATTACTGCCAGCAAAGCTGCTGAAAACATGGATCGAAAACCAGCAACACATTTCAATGACAGATACATAGGTCTTTCTGCCTCTCTAAATTTTCTCGCTAGAAACATACTTCTTGCCAATTCCTTTAGGACACTTTTGGGCAAACGGTATCCGAATATCATTCACTGGCTTGAAAACTGCCCGTTTTCAAGACATCTAATCCATAAAATCAGGATATTACCACCTGTCAGGCCACAGATATTCCATTCCGTTATTATTACCTATTTTTCCACGCAACTACATCGCTGTCAACTAATACAAAAATGGAAGATTATTATGTCTAAGTGAGATATATGGTTTGTACTGGTATTATTGCTGATATGTTCCATGTGACGACCAAACTGTGTTTTTGTTTATTCGTGCCTTTTTCTGTAAACATTCTTCATGCCGCATCAGAAAATACCTGCTGGTCACCTCCTAAAACCTGATCCAAAAGGAGTTCCCGTGAACCAAGATTTATCCTATACCCGTCGTGTTTTTCTTACAGGGCCGGCTGTTGCAGCGGGGCTGACAAGTTCTCCTCTGGTAACCACATCCTCATCAGCCGTAATAAAACGCACATCCTCAGAAAAATCGAATAGAAAACCCATCATCATATCCAGTGCAAACGGTTTCCATGCCGCTAAACTGGCAATGAAAAAGATCTCTGAAAATGGTGACGACCCTCTTGACGCTGTGATCGCAGGTGTCAATCTCGTTGAAGAAGATCCTAACGATCTCTCGGTTGGATTCGGCGGACTTCCTAATGAACAGGGCGATGTGGAACTCGACGCTGCAGTAATGCACGGTCCCACTCACAGGGCTGGGGCCGTCGCTGCACTGCGAGGTATTAAATATCCTTCCCGGGTTGCTAAGCTGGTGATGTCCCGCAGTGATCATGTACTGCTCGTGGGGCAGGGTGCACTTGATTTCGCACAGGCGCACGGATTTCAGGAAGAACCTCTTTTGACGGATCGTGCACGGCGCGTATGGCTGCACTGGAAAGAGACCCTGAGTAACCGGGATGACTGGCTGTCACCTGCCGACAATCAGGTTGCCGCTGATATACGGCAATACGCTACCCATCGGGAAACGGGTACAATCCATATGAGTGCCATGGACCAGAATGGAGATCTCGCATCAGTCACCACAACCAGCGGAATGGCTTTCAAAATACCTGGTCGTGTCGGCGATTCTCCCATTATCGGTGCCGGACTGTATGTGGACAACGAGGTCGGCGCTGCAGGTTCCACCGGTCGAGGAGAAGCCAATCTCGCCAACCTCAGTTGCTATCAGGTAGTCGAAAACATGCGAAACGGCATGTCTCCTGTCAACGCGTGCCTGGATGTATGCAAGCGTATCGCTGAACATACGCGTGAACCCAGACTCCTGACCAACGGCAATCCCAATTTCAATGTCCTGTTTTATGCGCTGAATAAAGCAGGTCAATACGGTGGGGCCGGACTCAAACGAGGATCTCAATTTGTCGTTCACAATGGCCAACAACCTCGGCTGATAAATTGTGCCTACCTCTATGAGTGACCCGTGACTTGTAACGGCTATTCCAATCCATTGTTGAACTCAACGGATGGCAAAACAATATACCTTTTTTACCTTTTCTCAGTTCTCAAAGCTTACAGGACAAAAAAGTGAACAATCTGCACTTCCTGTTTACCTCTGTCCGCGACTATTCTTAATCCTGACTGAAGTGTAACTTTTTCCAATCGCATTACTCTTTTGTATCTGTTTTGAATCCCCATGATCATTTCCTGGAACTGGCTCAAAGAATACGTGCGGCTGGACATGTCACTACAGGAACTGGAACATCGCTTGATGATGTCCGGGTTAAACCACGAGGGAACCGTTGAACGCGCGGGCGATTTTGCGATTGATCTGGAAGTAACCTCCAATCGCCCGGACTGTCTTTGCCATATTGGAGTAGCTCGAGAAACCGCCGTTCTTTTCGACCACTCACTTTCGATACCTACCGCTGATCCTCAGGAAGCATCCACACCGATTACCGACCTTAGCGAACTCGATGTGCAATGCCCTGACCTCTGCCCTCGTTATGTAGCGCGAGTCATCCAAGGCGTAACTATCAAACCTAGTCCAGACTGGCTACAAAGGCGTCTAGACAGTCTGGGAGTAGCCATCGTCAACAACGTGGTGGATATTACCAATTACGTGCTGCTTGAATGTGGCCAGCCACTGCATGCTTTTGATTACCAGAAACTGGACGAAAACCGAATCGTTGTCAGACAAGCTTGTTCTGATGAAAAACTCATTGCTATCAATCAGCGCAGTTACGACCTCGACCCTGGAATGTGTGTCATTGCTGACGCAGGCAAGCCGGTTGCAATCGCCGGCATTATGGGTGGTTTACAGACTGAAGTTTCAGAAGAAACCACCGATCTTCTGATTGAATCAGCTATCTTTGATCCACTATCTGTGCGTACTACCAGCCGTGCCTTATCCCTGAACAGTGATTCCTCATACCGCTTTGAACGTGGTATCGATGTGGAGTCCGTTGACTGGGCAAGTCGACGCGCTTGTGATCTCATTCTGAACCTCGCTGGTGGCACACTTGCTTCCGGGAAACTTGAGTTCGCAACGTCTGGGCCAATCGCTTCTCCTGTTCGACTGAGATTCGACCAACTGAAGCGCATCCTTGGCATTACCGTTGACGGCACAACCGCTACGGAAATCCTCAACAAACTTGGTCTAAAAGTTGAAGACCGAACATCGAATCACGTGACTGTCATCGCACCAAGCTGGCGGAAAGATTTGACTCGAGAAATTGATCTCGTTGAGGAAGTCGGCCGGATCCATGGTTACGAGTCCGTTCCTGAAACAGAAACCATTGCTGTCCATTCGTTTAACCGCAGTATGCTGGAGCAACTTTCTTCCCGGATCCGAGACCTCCTATGCGGCGCAGGTTTCGATGAAGCACTCACCTACAGTATGCTCGATGAAGATTCGGTTGCTTCCTTCAGTCCCTGGTCTTCTGCCACACCTTTATCCGTGGAGCACCCTTCCCGACGTCGCGAGTGTATGTTACGCAAAAGTCTGATACCAAGCCTGCTGGCTGCACGACTTCATAACCAGTCTCAGGGAAACAACGATGCTGAATTATTTGAGCTTGCTCATGTATACCTCCCTGGTCCGGACGGCTCCTTTTCTGAAGAACCTACCATGATCGGAATCGTCAGCAATCGAACATTCGAAGAGCTCAAGGGATTGTGCGAATGGATCGTACAATCTGTGAATCCCAATGCCGCACTTCAAACCAAGCTTTACGATAATACTCTCAGTCCTTCCATGTTTCAGCCCTCAATGGGTGCTGAACTTATGCTCGAAAACAAAACCTGGGGTTATTTGGGTCCCCTCAGTGATCCACTGATCGACCATTACAAACTGCATGCTCCCTGCAGCGTCGTCGAGTTACGAATGGATCTCCTGGAGCACATTGCACGTGCCATTCCGCAATATTGTCCTTTGTCAACCTTCCCACCCCTTGACAGAGAGCTCAGCCTGATAGTGGACGAATCCACCTCCTGGCAGGAACTGGAGCAACTGGTAAAAGATCACGCAGGAAACTTTCTGGAAACAATTGAGTTCCTCGATCATTTTCGTGGAGACCCCATACCCCGGGGTAAAAAAAGTCTTCATTTTCGTACTCTCTACCGTGCAGCTGAGCGAACCCTGACAAATGAGGAAGTTGACCATTTTCAACAAGCGATTATTCTCGCATGTCAGAACACTCTCTCAGCTACTTTGCGACTGTGACAGAATGCGTCCTTACAATTGTCGCTGATCCACGGGTTTACCTCTCATGCACCTGACGATTGTTTTACACATTCACACAGCGTCATCCATGACCTTCTCGTAACAGCTGTTTTTAATTCTTTTTAATACGTGAGCTCCTTTTCATGAGATTATTTAACAAACGTACGGTTGTCACCGGAGCCGGTGGCGGAATTGGCGGTGCTACCGCCCTTCGATTTGCCCAAGAAGGAGCTCATGTCATCGTTGCAGACTATGATGAACAGGCTGGAGAAACCGTCACTGAAGCGATAAGAAAAGAAGGGGCAAAGGCCCATTTTCTTCAGGCCGATGTCACCAATCAGCAATCCGTTGAACAACTCGCAAAAAACAGTTTTGATCATCTGGGAGGAATTGATGTTTGGATGAACAATGCCGGAGATTCCACCAGTACGGACCTGCTGAATACCAAACCCGAAACTTGGGACCATGACCTTGCATTGAATCTCACCTCTCATTACCTCTGCTGCCGTGCGTTAGTACCTTACATGGTGCAGTCGGGTGGCGGGTCCATTATCAATATCTCATCTGTGAATGCCTTCTGGTCGATTGGAGAGGTGGCTTACAGCGCTGCAAAAGCTGGACTGATATCCTTAACCCAAAATATTGCTGTACGCTATGGCGCCGAAGGAATTCGAGCCAATGTAATTTGCCCAGGAACCATTCTGACACCAAGGGGAGCCTCCTACTGGACCGAACGAGCTGGGAGTATTGAAAAGCTGAAACGCTGGTACCCAGTAGGCCGATTGGGAAAGCCTGAAGATGTGGCTCACCTTGCACTTTTCCTGGCAAGTGATGAATCGAGTTTTGCCTCTGGATCTGTCTATGTGCTGGATGGCGGCCTCACGGCTGGAACTACCCAGTTCGGTAGTTAAGCCAAACTTCCTTTTCTCACTTACTTTACGGTTACTCGCCGAATCTTGCCCCGTAACCGTAAAGACTGCTAGGATAACATGACGTGACGTTTGCCATTGCTTTTTCCCAGAGTACCCTGAGAAAGCAACATCACTATCTGTTTGTCCCGATTTTGAACCCCTGAAGACCGGCCACATGTTTTTATCGGATTCTCACCGGTTTGATCGCCAGTGGTCTGGATACTGCCTTGACGGTTGGTTATCCGGATCGAGACTCCTACTCGTGGGACTCTGCCTTCTGAACATCCTTGATCTACAGAAAGAGTTACCGGCACAAACTCACTCAATTTCCAAAAACGCCCCCTCAGCTAAGCGTCCACTTCCGGTATCCACCACCCAAAAGACCATTCCCCGTTTCACGCCGGTGACACACGACCCTGCACTGGGTCCCTGGACATCACCTACTTCCGGAAAGCCACTGCAGCTGGACTATTTTCCAGCCGGTGTACATTTGCTGCTTAGCGTAAGAATCGCCGATCTGTTACAACGTGAAACCGGACAGGAAATACTGACCGCATTTAACTATTTTTCACCTTTGCTCAATGATCTTCATCAGCATACCTTCGTAAAATCAAAAATCATAAGCCAGGCCCTCTTCGGCTGGATCCCAGCTCCTTCAGGAAAACTTCCTGAACGAATCACAGTACTTCGTTTAAACCGTATCGTGAAACCGTCTGAACTTTTCGATAAGACCGAACACAAACGTACAATCCATGGTGATTACTATCGGAAACCAGACACCAACATGGCGTATTTCGTGCCAAACCCGACTACGCTGGTTATCGCTCCAGAAAAATACATAACAGAAATTCTCGAATTTCCGACCGGACCACCAATTGCCCACCATCTGAAATCACTTTTGCCACGTACTGACCAGCAACGGCATCTTACACTTGTTTTCGACAGTGAGTTTCTGGACGATGAACTGTCCTCTGTTCTTGCCATGCCCGTGTCTCTTTTTGTCAAAAAAGTATTTACCTTTTTCGATCAGGATTTCCCCGGAGGACTACTCAGTTTTCACTTCACACCTGTATTTTTTCTAGAAATGGTTCTTTCTCGTCCTGTGAATCAGTCTTCGCGGTCCTTCACCGGGACTCTTGACAAAAAGCTACAACGTTTTCCCTACCAGCTGCATGAAAGCCTACGCTCGACCAGCCCTCGTTTAGGCAGGCCTCTAGTCAGTCGGCTTCCGGCCATGTCGAAAGCTCTCATGGTTTGCAGTTCTCTTCACATCGAAAATCATCAGATGGTTTTTCGGTCCCAACTGCCCAGACAGGCCGGACCTAATTTCGCTTGGTCGATTCCCCTTGCCTTACGAGCCTTTTTTCCCGTTTCTTCACTGGTACCATGAGTGAATCACCTGAACGAATCCTGGTTTTCTGTCCTCATTGCAGATCCCGCTTTTCTCTGCGCAATCCGGATTTGATTCACCAAACAAGGCCCTGTCCACAATGTAGCGAACCCTTTGAGATCTTGGATTCTCAGTCTGCTGTCTCACCGGTTCCCACTTTAACAAAACCACTTAATCGAACTGTCTTTTTCTTAGGCCTTTTGCTGGGAACATGCCTGTTAACCGCACTGTTGTTTTTCAGCCAGCGCTCTGTCAGTCCAACACCACTAGTGCAATCAATCGACAACTCTTTACCTGATCTAGAAAAAGAGTCCACACCAGATGTTCCGGTTTCCGAAGGTATCCCGGAACCAGAAAATAGCCACTCGCCCGTACCAACTGACCCGGAGCCGCCAGAAGTAGATCCATCCGTAAGTGACAGCCACATTTCAGAAAACAATGCTTTAGTTGAAACTCTCCCAGAGAACCCCCAAGACACTG
>CAXEIY010000296.1:0-19933 GCA_963996245.1 uncultured Planctomycetia bacterium
ATGCCGCCACCCATACCACCGCCCATGCCGCCACCCATACCACCGCCCATGCCGCCGCCACCCATACCCATACCACCACTTGGCGGGATGACAAGGTCACCAACAGAATAGGTTTTCATGAGCAGATTGTTTTCCGCCTCATCTTCTGTTCCAATCACGAGTGACTCGTTGGAAACCCAATAGGTAAGCTCGTGCGGTTCCAACAGATTTTTCAGGGCCGAACGAAGCGTAATATTTCCACTGGCAGTGTATTCCACATCGACATCGGTTCCAACTTCTTCAATGACACTCAGATCGAAGTTGACGTTGATATCATACTGCCCCTCAATAAAATCCATGGCGGTTTCCAGCGTTGTTCCTTCCGTAAAGCTGAAAATAGCCGGCTCGCTCAGGGCATTTCGAATGGCGCGTGCAGCACGACGCTCGGATTCACTGGTCGGTTCGAGTGAAACCGATGCATACCTTTCTACACGTCGTGCAGACAGGGCATTCCATATTTCGGGCGTCGGGTAAACAATAGGCGGCTCATCGGGAAACGCAATATGTGCGTCTTCGGCCAAAGTAAGTGTTTCCACAAACCGGTCCTGACGCATAAATCTCAGGGCCGTGATATGCGTAAGATTGCCGACTACTTCGGAAACTTCGAGCGCCTGTTTCGGAACACGGTTCTGGAGATATTCGGACTCGGTACGCCTCGCGACCACTTCGGCTTCACGATACCGTTCTTCAATCATCAAAGAGCGAAACTGCTCCATTAACTGATTTAACCGTTCCTGGTCTCGTGCCAGCGTATCAATCGTACGACGTCGTTCTTCAGCCGCTGCTCTGCGTTGATCGGAGGCAATACGCTCCTGTTCATTGATCAACTGCTGCCGATTCGCTTCCAGAAGGGCGGAACGCAGTCGCCGCGTCAGTTCATTACGAACATCGGCCTCGACATCGGCTGCATCCATTACCGTCTGAAGATCCCGTTTGAGATCCTGTATGGCGGTTGTAGGATCGGATCTTAATATCCGCATAGCACCTTTGATATCCCGATCCACCAGAGCACGAAGCTGCTGGGATCGAATGACTCGCATACGCTCAGCTTCCTGAAGAACCGAATCCTGACTGGTTGAAGCCGAACTGGCGGAAACCGTTGACACATCCGGTGCACCCTCAATCCGCAGTACATCCTGCTGCTGTGCTTCAGCTGAAGTGACCATCGCGACGATACCCAACATCGTGATCGCGCTAACCATCATGCCACACTTAATCCAACTCTTCCGCATGACTAAATCTCCTGAACGCACAGTACTGGTTAAAACCAGCATCTGCAGACTGCCTGTTTCGGCCGAGACTAACAGCTACGTACTATATCCCTCGGCACTCACAAGTATTATAACCGGGAGCTTATCATCCCCAAGGAAAATTCCCTATTTTATTCGGATTATCCTGTGGTTCGATTTCTCGTATTTTTTCAAAAACCTAAAAGTCGACCTATCTTAACATAACATCCTGTTGCATCCGGATGTGTTTTGCAACGCTTTTCTTCGTTATTATTTCTCCATTTAAGATATTGTCATCCCTCTGATGATATAGCCACTACGGCCTCTCACCTGCCCATGGATGATTCTGACCTTGCTTCACTTTTCGCTTTGGGAACAGGATCCTCAGTGGGACTATTATCGGGCAAAGTGACCGTTTTTTCGTTGTCAGAAGAGGGTTCCTCACCGGCTGGTTCCAATTCGCGATGAAGGATATTAAGCAGAGAGTACAGGAACGCCGCAACCATCGGCCCAATAAAAATACCCCACAGACCTAAAACACGAACTCCACCGAGCACACTCAGCAAAGCAAGCAACGGATGTAAGCCAGCCGATCCCGAGAGAATCCAGGGTTTTACAAAATTGTCTGATTGAGCAACAAATAGGCCACCCCAAACTGCCAGTCCAATCGCATATACAGGGTGCCCCTGAAAAAACAGGATAATACAGACGGGAGCCCACACTACTGCGGTTCCCAGGAAAGGGATCATCGCAAAAAAAGTCGTTACAATGGTCAGCAGAAACACATGCCTGCCCAAGCCGACAGCAACAAATCCGGCGCCGGCTAACAGTCCCTGGACACAGGCGGACGCAAGCGTGGCGAACACCACCGCGCGACACACGCGGTCAAACTGCGTGATCAATTCTCTCTCGTGACGATCCTCCAAAGGTGTCAATCGCTGTAGCGTTGCAACAATCCTCGTGCCATCCAGAAAAAAATAATACATCGAGATAACGGTTATTAAGAGCGCGACAATGAAACCAACCAGACCACCGAGCAACTCCACTGTACGCTGTGCAACAAACCCGAGAATGGAGCCAACCGCCGTTTCAATTCGCTCCTGAGGAAGGTTTAGCCGTTCCATGATCGGCTCTATCCACTCGCGTAAACCAGGAGGAACCCGGGACATCCATTGATTCATTACCCCCTTTTCGACGACATCTTCGTCTTTGTTACTTTCCACCATCAAATCACGACCGATATCTACGCTGTCAACCAGATCCACCAACTGAAGCGCGGCCATGGTCAGAGTACCGCAAATTGGTACCAACACCACCAGTACCACCGCGAGCGTACTCAGAACGGAAGCCAACTTTTCGCGTCCGCCGCACTGTGCGGAAATCCATTGATTCCAGGGACGGAACAATAGAACCAGCACTCCGGCAAGAAACAGCGGTAACAGAAAAGGAGCCATAACCTGGTAAAACAGGGCAGTGAAAATCAACACCGCGCCGAGAAGAAAGTAAAAAGACAACGGATGTGATCTGGTTTCCTTGTCCACTTTTTCGTTTCCTCGTTCCCGTACATCCCGTTCGGAGTAACGTTCTCGCTCATTCAGTGGTCAGAAAAGGATCTGCTGACTGGAATCTGACGAGGGGGTAGAGGGTACAGCCGTGGAAGCGCCTCCACGTCTGGCGGCATTGCGGATGATATACATCCTAGAGGCCTGATGCGGTGTGGGTGGCTGATTGTTCACGCCACCTTCCCAGAGATCGAACACGTTTAGGCCCTTATTTCCGCGCTCAAACGTTTTCTCCGAAGTGCGCTGCATAAAGGCCAGCCAGCAGCGATCAGGACTAAACTCGAAAAGAAGAAACTTTTTGTTCTCAGGACGAAATCCCCAAAATTCCCTCGGTAGTGGTGATGTGTGAATCGAAGCACTCAGAAAGCAAATCGTGATCCATGCGGTCATCATTCCAAACAAATATTTACCCACCGAATCCATCTTAGGTGAAAATTCGACCTTTTTATCAGATAGAACCCGGTCGGAAACCCATCGCAACCCGAGCAGAATCAGAATGAATAACCCCAGCAAACAGAAAATACCATACCAGTGATCGTAATCCGCGTTAACGTGGCGGACTAAAACTTCCGCAACAGGTTCCCAGAAATTCATTGCCAGCAGCGATGCAAACAGAACATTAATCATGATTACCAAAGCGTCCCACATCTCGCCTTGGGCGCTGATTACCCATACCACCACTCCAAAAATAGCCAGCAAAATAAGATCAAACGGCAAGTTGTCCATCATTTCGACATCTCCAGATACGACTTCTACTTCACCACGCGCAGTAATTCCTTAATGGAAGTTTCACCGCGAATCACTTGTCGAAGTCCGTCTTCCTGCAAATAAATCATTCCGCCCTTCCTGGCTTCATTCTTAATCAGAGTTAACGACGGATTTTCACGAATTACCTCTCTCAGCCGATCCGTAATTTTCAATAATTCAAAGATTCCAGTACGACCGTAATAACCAGTGCCTCCACAATGGGAACACATTTGACTACGGTTCTTTGGGGCCCGGTAGAACACATCAATTTTTTCCGGTGGTAACCCCATTTTTCGCAATTGATCGGCGTTTGGTTTATAGGGTTCCTTACATTCCTGGCACAACCGGCGTACCAATCGCTGCCCCAGAATAGCGGTCAATGCATTGGCAACTGAATACGGCTCTACACCTAGATCCAGGAGTCGGAACAACGCGGTAATCGTATCGTTTGCATGTAACGTCGTTAAAACCAGGTGGCCTGTTGTTGCCGCCTGGCAGGTGATGGAAGCCGTTTCACCATCACGAATCTCACCGACCATAATGACATCGGGATCCTGTCTCAGGATACTCCGCAAAGAACCCGCAAACGTTTGGCCCGCTTTTTTATTAATTTCGCTCTGAGTAACATTGTCGACACGGTACTCAATGGGGTCTTCAATCGTGATGACATTGCGCGTAAAACGATCGATCTCCCTTAGACAGGAGTAGAGCGTTGTGGACTTGCCTGCCCCAGTGGGGCCACAACAGATAAACATGCCATCCGGCAAAGTCGCCAGTTTTGTAACTTCTTCACGCATGGCCTTGCGCATCCCGACATTTTGCAGTTTCTGCACCGTTGTAGCTTTGTCGAGAATACGGAGACTCAGTTTTTCTCCCTCCAGCGTACCCTGAGTTGCAACACGAAAATCAATATCTCGATCTTCCAGTTTCGCTCCGAATCCGCCGTCCTGTGGTTTGCGCGACTCGGCAATGTCCATGCCGCCGAGAACTTTGAACACATTCAGAACAGCCTTTCCAATTTCCCGGTCCATCGGCTCCGAATCATGCATGAGACCATCAATCCGATAACGCACATTCAGACTATCGTCACTGGGTTCCAGATGGACATCGGTTGAACGGTTGATGATGGCATCATAAACCAGTTCCTTCGCGTAGAGATATCCACTTGATTGCTCCGCCGCCCGGACACGTGTAGGGTCCGATTCCGGTTGATTCAAACTTCGGCCGATAAAGTCCAAGGGAGGCCCTTCACGTGCAGGTTCTTTCTCGTCACCCATTCGAATCCCAACAACTGCCAGAGCACGGAAAACCAGCGATTGCATATGTTGCGGGGTCAGAACTTTCTCTGAATCGGGAACACGCTTATTTCGGGTAAGCACATAAAATGATGTTGCACCCATGTAAAGCACAGAGAACAGTAAGAAACGGATGGTGAAACCTGCTGACCCTGGCAGGTCAAACCAAAACAGGGATGCCAATCCCAGTACGCCAACCAGAAAAAACAAACCCGTCCACATATCGACCGGTAACTGTAATTTCCGAGCATCCTGGAACACCCACTGGGTTGTCCAGGTCCACATCCATATAACCATGAGTGAGAAAAATATTTTCCACAAGCTGAGATAGTAGCCAACCGTAGCCCCATTGCCGCGTCCAGGAAACGAAAAATCAGAGGGAAACGAAAAATCAGACGCAAGAACCGGGGTGGTGGCGAAAGTCACTGCCAGTAGCCATCCAAGGCTTAGGCTCCTTTGCGACCGTCCTGATTCCCGCGCATTGGTACCGTAGGCAGTGCCCAACCCCAGTTGACTCTGCAACAAGCCGTTCCAAACCCCGGATAAACGCCGGTGTACGAACTGCAAATTTCTCAGTCTATCTGAGAACATTTTTTTGGAAATCACAAAATCCCCCGTTCGAACTTAATGCCTTTTAAGGCCATTCGCAGCCTTTCTGCACTGGGTGCTACCTCAAATGCAGCAGCCCTTTCAATAAACTCCTGTTCAATTAATTCCTTTAAGCTCTCCGTGAAATCCCGCATTCCTTCACCGGATGCAATGGCAATGGCATCGGCAAGTTTTTCATCATCCGATTCCAGTACCAGTTTCTGAACTGTTGGGTTGAAAACCATAATCTCACACACCGGAACGCGCTGGACCTCCTCTCTTATAGAGGGAAGTAGCTTCTGGGCTATAATCGCTCGCATGTTGAATGCCAGACTGGAACGAAGCGATTCATGCATCGCCGTTGGAAACAAATCCAGAATTCGCCCGATGGTACTGGGTGCCGTTGAGGCATGGATGGTACCAAAAACAAGATGTCCCGTCTCCGCTGCCTGAAGCGCCGTCTGGAACGTGTCTTTATCTCTCATTTCCCCTACAAAAATAACATCCGGGTCTTCCCGAACCACATGCTTCATGGCTGTTTCCCAATCGATTACGTCCATACCCACTTCACGCTGATTGACTATCGATTTTTTGTCTTTGAACAGAAATTCAATGGGATCTTCGACCGTAACAATATGCACTCTGCGTTTCTGGTTAATATACTCAATCATCGAGGCGATCGTGGTACTTTTACCACTGCCTGTAACACCCGCCAGTAGAATCATTCCCTGCGTAAAAGCTGAAAGTTCCTCTAGAATCGGAGGCAGATGCAGTGATTTAAAATCGGGGATTTCGTTGTTGACACGCCGCCCCACCAGGCTGAGTTTTCCCCGCTGACGGAACAAATTCACACGGAATCGTCCTTCCTCGTTCGGTAAGATATGCGCAAAATCAACTCCACCAGTCTCTTCAAGAACCCGGTTCAAACGATCATTGAGCATTGGTAGCGTCAACTTGGCAAGATCACTGGTAGACATCTCAGGAAGCTGCATTTGTCGCAGTTGACCGGCCAGGCGCATGAGGGGTGGTGAACCGACTTTCAAATGTAAATCGGACCCGTCATGCTTGGTCACAATGCGAAACAGCTTGTTTATTTCCAGCTCGTTCTGCGTGTCCGTGATATCGCCATTTTTCGATTCCACTTCTCCAGACATTCCTACTCCTTTAACTTCAGTCCCCACTCCCGTAAGATTCGTGCTTCCTCTACATCATATTGTAAGCTGGGTTCACACACTGGTACCTTAGTTTTTTATATCTTTTTTCTGTTCTATCTGGCGCACTGGAACCCCGTTTACCTCCAAAAAGTTCTTTGTTTCCCCTATGGTGTACTCTCCATAGTGAAAAATGCTCGCCGCCAGTGCTGCATCCGCGTTACCCTGTGTGAATACGTCCAGAAAATGTTGTGGGCCCCCAGCACCGCCACTGGCTACTACAGGTATTCCCACGGCATTTGAAACAGCTTGGGTCATTTCCAGATCAAATCCGTTTTTTGTCCCGTCTGCATCCATACTGGTCAGGATAATTTCACCTGCCCCGAGAGACTCGACCTGTTTTGCCCATGAAAGCGCCTCCAGCCCTGTCGCAATTCTCCCTCCATTGATATGCACTTCCCACCAGGGTTCGTCGGAAGACAGCAAATCCTCCTGTTTTCCTGCAAAAACCGATTGTGATTCACTCTCGTTCCTACTGTCCCTACGTTTTGAAACCCGCCTGGGATCGATATTTACTACCGTTGCGCAACTTCCGAAGCGGCGGGCAACATCGGTCACGACCTCTGGAGTCCGCACCGCCGTTGAATTAATACTGACTTTTTCTGCTCCCGCTTCAATCAAACAGGCTGCATCCTCAACACTACGAATACCACCCCCAACGGTAAAAGGCATAAATACCGAATCTGCCACTCGTCTTACGATATCCAGAAGAATTCCCCGATTTTCATGACTTGCGGTGATGTCAAGAAAAACCAATTCGTCTGCACCCTCGGACTCATAACGCGACGCGATCTCGACAGGGTCTCCCGCATCACGAAGATTAAGGAAGTTGACCCCCTTGACAACACGACCCTGATTCACATCCAAGCACGGGATGATGCGTTTGGCCAACAATAGATACAAACCTCCCTTTCCAGCATTAGAAAAGACCCGGTATCACATCCTAAAACAGGATATCCTCAGGCTCATGTTAACTACCCTATCACACAATACTAACCATCACATATTCATCCTAGACGCTCTATTTTGAATATTTCCTGAATTTCATGATCGGAATATAAGCGATATATCTGTAGCGCACTTACTCCAAGTAATTCATTCCTAAATTCCATTTCCGTGAAAATCCATATATCCGTCACTTATTGCCCATATGTTGTCGATATCCCCTTATAAGCAGCTAGCTGTACGGAATGCTGTTTTCTCTGGAGTTTCAACAGATGCCCAGTCCATTCGGAGCATGCCTATATGAATACCGCTGTCATAATTGATGCTGTCCGGACACCGGTTGCACGCGCCCATCCAGAAAATGGATATTATAGAGAAGTGCGTGCTGATGACCTTTCCGCGGAGCTGATCCGTACCTTGCTGGTACGTAACCAACTACCACCTGACAGTGTTGAGGATGTCGTCTGGGGTTGTGTACAACAACAAGGTGAACAGGGAATGGACATGGCACGTACTGCCGGACTACTGGCCGGCCTGGCTATTGAAAGCGCTGGCGTTACCGTTAACCGCAATTGTGGCTCGAGCCTTCAGGCCATCAATCAAGCCGCACTCAGCATCATGGGGGGAACCGAGGACATACAGATAGCGGGTGGGGTCGAGCATATGCATCACATCCCGATGACCAAGGACTATAGCCCGAATCCTCGATTGTTTACCCACCACAGTCCCGCCATTATGAACATGGGACTTACAGCTGAACATCTGGCGATCAAGCACAAAATCAGCCGCCAGGAACAGGATTCTTTTGCTCTACGCAGTCATCAACGGGCCGCTTCTGCAACTCAAGAAGGCGCGTTCGACTCGGAGGTAATCCCGACCTGGGGCCGCAATGGTGGTGGAATCAAGGAACTGATAAATCGCGACCAGTCAATCCGGGAAGATACCAGTCTCGGAGCGCTTGCTGCGCTGTCCCCTGTTTTTAATCCACATGGCGGTACCGTAACAGCAGGCAATGCGAGTCCGACCAGTGTCGGGGCCGCGGCTTTGCTGATGATGAGTGAAACAACGGCCAAGGAGCGTGGACTGACCCCAATGGCCAAGGTGCGCTCCATGGCAGTTGCCGGCGTTGATCCGTCCATCATGGGAATCGGTCCCGTTCCTGCTACGCATAAGGCGCTAGCCCGAGCTAACCTTAGTCTTCAAGACATCGACCTCATCGAAATTAATGAAGCCTTCGCCGTGCAAACTCTTTCTGTCATTAAGACCCTGAAAGCAGATCCTGAAAAAGTCAATGTCCGCGGTGGTGCTGTCGCCATCGGCCATCCACTTGGTGCAAGTGGCGCTCGCATTACGACAACATTGCTACACCTGATGCGTGATCAGGGTGCTTCACTGGGATTGAGTACTATGTGCATTGGAGCCGGACAGGGAATCGCGACTATCTTCGAAACTTACCCTACCTAAAGTGATGACTAGACGAGAAGAGGTCTCCGCCAAGCCAGAGTACAAAACCTGAATCAAAACGGACCCTTTCCCACGTGCATTATTATAAAGACGACTGGAACCATGGACGTCCGGCACGTGGAAATGATGTTACGGAAAGAGATAATCAGCCATGGAGATCGTTGCTGTCCTTTTGGGATTAACGGTATCCGTTGGTATCTGGACCGTTCTTTTCAAACCCGTGTTTGGCAGCAAAGATGGGTTTTTCGAATGCGTGATCTACTACTTCAAGCCAGACTTTTGGTCCTGGATGCAAGGTGAGTGGGGAGAGGATTTCTGGTCTACCCTCAAGCTTAATTTCTGGTTGATATCCGGTGCACTAGTCGGAACCTGCACTTACCTGGGAATCGTCGCACTGGTTTGATCGACGCCTCTCTGTTCGAAAAACGATCAGTCCTCGGATGTTTGATTCGAGAAATTAGCAACCATCGTGTTACAGGAACTGCAGAAAAATGCTTCCACAGCGGGTGAAGACATTCCCTGCCTTCCAGCGCTAAAAAGCGTCTTGTCTGCCTTCTTACTCCTAGTGAAAAACTTGCTCTTCAGTTCTTTATCCGATGAGGCCCAGTCGATGCGTAGATGGTTCTTCCATTCGCCTTTTCCACCGATCCACATCTGGCCGGACTCCATCGGCCTTTGACATAACGGACAGTCGACGTCTCTGGACATGAATCACTCCAGTAGAATCGTAAGTGTAAGGATGACAGGAAAAACCTATTTTGTGACGCTAATCCACATCCCCCCTCATCAAGCTATCGGGTTCTCATCGTTATGACGATATTCCTGTAACGCTCCGTCCGCCTCTAACCCGACACCACACGGCTTCAAAACAGGTTGCAATTTCTGAAAATCGCATCACCTGACATATACAGTACGCATGTTGTCAGGGCAGCATTACTCGTCCCCCCGACGCCACGAGCGTCTGGCCCGTCATGAAACTGGACTCTTCGCTAAGTAGAAATCGAATGGTGGATGCCAGTTCCTCGGGTTGACCAATTCGTTTCATGGGAGTCTGCTGCACCACGCCCTCAATCGTTTCCTCAGAAAGGACATGAGCCATTTCGGTTTCAGTGAGCCCGGGTGCAACACAGTTGATGCGCACATTATGTGGTGCAAAGGCCTCTGCACAACAGCGAGTCAGCGCAATCACACCAGCCTTGGAAGCGGAATAGTGAATCTGAGTCTGGCGGGCACGCAGGGCGGCAATCGATGAAACGGTCACCATGCGACCAAAGCCCGACTTGATCATCTCGTCTTTAACCGCAAAAACAATATTGTACGTACCCGTGAGATTAACATTAATCATTTCGTACCAGCGGTCATAAGATAGTTCACTGTGATCGTAAATGCTGCTGATGGCACCGCTGTGAACCATCAGCTCAATCGCACCCAGCTCTTCTCGTGTCCGATCGACGAGCTGACGGACCTGTTCGGGATCCGCCACGTCACAGGGGTGACACAAAGCCCGTTTTCCCAGAGATGTTATTTCCGAGACTACCTGCTGTGCCTCTTCGGTTCGTGAGGCATAACTGATGGCAACATCGGCCCCTTCACTTGCTAATCGCAAAGCCGTCGCGCGTCCAATCCCCCGTGAACCTCCGGTAACCAGCGCTACCCTTCCATCAAATGCTGCGGCCATCAGTGTTACTCCCATTAAAATGCGTGCCTTACGACCCTTGACCGGTCCCCCGGTTTTCCATTTAGAACTCAAACCGGCGTTCATTGTGAAACAACCATTCCAGAAATACAACACAAGGGTTTCTACCTTCCGATAATGACAGAGATAGTGGTGTCTGATAACTTCGTGGTCAGAACCATCCCCTGAATTTCGCTGGAGCACTTCTATCGATGACCGACCCTCCGAACAACCGCTTGCAGCTGCTTGGCTCAGGATGCACGATTGCAGAGGTATGCCGTGCTTCTGGAATTTCTCAATCACAATTCGATCAATGGTGGCTGGACGAACTGAGACGGCGACAGTCTGCAATCGAGGGCACTTGCCCTTCCCGATCCCGAAACACGGTGCGCCTCTGTCGTGACCGGTGGGGGATACCACATGTTACCGCTGAAACTGATGAAGATCTTTTCTACGGGACTGGTTATGCCATGGCGCAAGACCGTTTGTGGCAGATGGACTATCTCCGTAGAAAGGCCACCGGACATTTGTCCGAAATCATGGGATCCGAAACCATTCAGCAGGACCTGCTTGTACGCACTGTCGGGTTACCCCAAATTGCAAAGCGAGAAACCGACCAGCTCCCGGATGAAACCCGGGTAAACCTGGAATCCTTCGCACGGGGAGTCAATACTTTTATGGATCAGGTCCGGGACTGCCTGCCCATTGAGTTTGCCCTTCTGGACTATTCTCCTGATCCCTGGACACTGTTCGACAGCATCGCAATATTGGGAGAATTTCGTTGGTATCTTACCGGACGTTTCCCTGTTCTTGTCATTCCAGAGCTGGCAAAACAGGCGCTGAATGACGAGGCCCTTTACGAAGCGTTTCTTACTCCCGAAGCAGATGGAGAATGCATTGTTCCCTCGCTGCAGGCAGGTGGAAATTCTGTTGCTGGACATACGACTGGAAGCCCGGACGATGGAATTGGCAGTAACAACTGGGTTATTTCCGGACACCACACCCACAGTGGCGACCCACTTCTTGCAAGTGACCCGCACATCGCATTTTCCAGTGTTTCCTGCTGGTATGAGAACCATTTACACGGTTCCTCTTTCAATGCAGTCGGGATGTCCTATGTCGGGGTTCCGGGAATTCTGTTTGGCCGTAATGAACAGGTAGCATGGGGAATCACCAATAACATCTGTTCGCAGCGCGATCTCTATGAAGAGAAAACGAGTCCGGAACACCCGGGTTGTTTTCTCTATGAAGGAAACTGGGAACAGGGAACAACCCGTCGTGAAATCATTGAAGTGCGTGATTCACAAGCTGTTGAAACCGTCATTCACAGTTCGAGAAATGGCCCCATCGTGAATGATGTTCTTCCAGAGGGAAGCCCTGAAACCGGCCCAATCTCCGTGCGATGGATGGGTTTTGAGCCCAGCAACGAACTTACCTGCATGTTCCAATACAATCGCGCTGGTTCCTCCGAAGATTTTCGCGAATTACTCTCTGAGTGGCACGTACCAACATTTAGCTTTGTTTTCGCCGACAATGAAAACAACATCGGCTACCAGTGTGCAGGAAAAATACCGATACGAAATAACTGGTCTCGTGGATACCGTCCGGGATGGGATACCCAACACCAATGGAATGCAGTGATCCCCTTCACCGACCTCCCTCAAAGCAACAACCCTTCCCGAGGATGGCTTGCCAGTGCAAACAACCGCGTTGTCGATGACTCTTTTTCTTTCCCACTTTCGGGAACCTGGAGCAGTGGCCACCGCGCCCAGCGCATTCGCGAAATGATCGAACACAAAGACCGACTCGATCGCACCGACGTTGAGCAGATGCAACTGGATGTTCATTCGATTCGTGCCAAACAGGGAACAGCCGCACTGCTGAAGTCACTGGCAGACTGCAAACACCCCCTGACAAGCCGGTGCACGGACTATCTTGTGTCATGGGACTTTCGCATGACAACGGACAGCGTCGCAGCCACCCTTTTTGACTGGTTTTTCAAGCAATGGTGTCAAGCCGTTGCAACCGTTCGTTTTGAACCCTCGTTGGTGAATCAAGTCGTCGGATCGATAGGCGGACTCGCGCTCAGCCTTCTGGAAAACAACCAGACAGGTTGGTTTGCCGATGAAAGCAGTCGACTAACAAAGCTGAGTCAGACATTGGAACAAACACTCGATGATCTGACAGTAAAACTGGGTTCCGATCCTGCCCTATGGACATGGGGTACGATTCACACAATGACACTCCGACACACACTTTCACATCGTGGAGATTTGGGAAAACTGCTTGACGGAAGCACTCGTAGGCCAATTCATGGAAATGGCTATACCGTTTGCAACACAAACTACGGTGATGATTTTTCCGTGTTGACCGGAGCCAATTACCGATTGATAGCAGATATGAACGACTCTCCTGCTGGACTGTGGGCCATCGATGCCGCCGGCCAATCCGGCCAACCCGGTAACTGTCATTATGGTGATCAGTTCCCGGCATGGTGTTCCGGACAGTATCATTTCC
Organism: uncultured Planctomycetia bacterium; assembly: GCA_963996245.1. Classification (GTDB taxonomy): domain Bacteria; phylum Planctomycetota; class Planctomycetia; order CAXEIY01; family CAXEIY01; genus CAXEIY01. The sequence goes on from CAXEIY010000296.1 coordinate 13,273, forward strand.
TACCTTTGGATCCTGCCGCCACACAACAAGTGGTCGAAACCACCTTGATTCTCGATCCCGGAAGATCTTCGGATGATAAGATCCCTGACGGATAGCTTCTGTCAATTAATCGATAATTCCCAATCCCGGATTATCGAGATCACCGGTCTTTACGCGACCCTGTTCCACTACAAAAATTGAAGGGTGTGACTGCTCCCACATGGTGTTGGCAATCGGACAGTACTGCCGCCCATTACCCTCAATCGCAGTTACCGGACCAATCCACGCCGCCAAACCAACGGAATGCACAAAGGACCTTCCTGGACAAGTCAGATCTTGAACACAAAGAAACATTCCGTACCGCTGTGCCGCAGCAGCCATAAGCAGAGACTGGCCCTGACCTTTGCAAGCCTTCAAAGCAACACCGGTATAACCCTGTTCACGCGCCAACAGCAGACTCTCGAAATCAACCAGAGATTCGTCAATCACGACCGGCTTGATCGCTGCAGCTCGATGCATTTTGTTTTCAGGATGCGCCTTTAAGTCTCTCGAAGTGGGTTGCTCTACATAGGCAACTCTCTCGAAGGCACGAGACGACTGTTCTTTCACTTTTTCAAGACACTCGATTAGGTACTCCACGTTGGGAGCACGTTCATTGAAGTCCAGTGAATAAACCCATTCTCTTTGTCTCACAGAAGGTACCGAACCAACGCCTGCCTGGTTTTCCTGATCTGCCTGTGAAGCAACCGCATCCACCGAAACAATACGCGATACATCCCACTGAAGATCATCACCATTCAATTTGATCTTCAAGTGTGTTAAGCCATCCCGCTTAATCCAGTCAGCAAGCGTTTCTGGCAAGCCATCACCAACCGGTTCAAAGTCATCCTCTTCGGTTAACGGATCCAGCGCTCCTACCAGATGATAGAGTGGAATTTCAGATTTCGGTTCATCCGATACATACTGATCCAGATACTGACCTTTGAAATCACGATTCAGATAGTAGGACAGATCGTGAGCCATATAATCCGACGACAAGCCGTGGAACGCATGAATGCCAGCGGCCTTGCCAAAACCGTCGAACAGCGCTGCATCAAAAGGACTGCTGACAACCAACGCTGCAAGCTTGGGAACGGGTTCTGCTAGATTAACACTCTGCCCGAGTTGTTGTGCGGCTTCCAGAAATTTCGACTCCAGCTGCAAAGACATATCCAGGGGATGAGCACACTGATCGAAAGCACGTGTGATATCGGCCTCATGATGCGCTAATTCACGCATCGCTGCGAGCGATTCAGATGGACTGACACGGATCGGAGGAAACGCCCATACATTACCAAGAGGCATGCTACCGAGGCCGGTTGCAACCTGACCCGCCCGGTTTTCAACAGATAACTGAACATTCAGCAACACAACATCACGAACCACGTTGCCACCAAATTTGATCGGTGAGCGGTATTCATGACTTTCAAATTCAATCTGAACGTCTTTTATTCGAATATCGGTTGATTTGGCAGTTGTCATATATCACGTAGTGACAGGATAAAATGGAGTATCCATAACGTTTGAAATTATCATCTCAATGGAACCATATACCTAACAAAAACTTCAAAAGGCCGTTGCTCCCCGTCGATCCGATGAAACCGGTCATCGATCCGAAAACCTCTGCAACTTTGCAGCCTTGAGAGTGTTATCGAGTAACATCGCGCGGGTCATGGGCCCCACACCGCCTGGAACAGGGGTAATTTTGGAAGCAACCATGCTGACCCGATCAAAGTCGACATCACCAACAAGACTCTTTTCTTCTCTGGAAATGCCCACATCAATTACTACGGCGCCCGGCTTTACCATGTTCTCCTTTAGAAACCGGGATTGCCCAATTGCCGCAATGACGATATCTGCCTGCATCGTGTGCTCCTGCAAAGCAAGGGTTGCACTGTGACAAAGCGTTACCGTCGCGTCTCCCCGTTCGTTTTTTTGGCCAAGCATCATAGCCAAAGGTTTTCCTACTAGATCACTGCGTCCCAATATCACCACTTTCGAACCGGCAATCGGCGTGTTGGTCCGGATCAACAGTTCCACCACTCCCTGAGGTGTGCAGGGAGAAAACCGTGCGCGTCCCTGACTTAAAAGACCTACGTTTTCGGGATGAAAGCAATCCACATCCTTCAACGGATCAATGGCATCCAACAAACAACGACTATCGATGTGATCCGGTACCGGCAACTGAAGCAGAATGCCGTGCGTGTGTTGATCCTCGTTCAATTGGTCAATCAATTTCAGCAATTTTTCTTGTGAAGCATCAGCGTCCAGGCGATGGAGCGTACTGGCAATACCTGCTTTCTCACAATCTCGCTGTTTACCTTTCACATAAACAGCGCTTGCCGGATCCTCCCCAACAAGAACCGCTGCAAGGCAGGGTTGAATCGCGTTCTGATCCTTGAATTCTTTAACTTCACGAGCAATTTCCTCACGAATCTCTCCGGCAATCCCTTTGCCGTCAATTAATGTCGCGCTCACAAAATTTCTCCTTTTCTGACAGCGCAACCGGGGTTGCCTTTTGAATTCGCTCTCCGGTGAGGTGAAAGTCGCATCGAATAGGCCTGATTTCCGATACTCTTTCCTCGCCATTCCGGCTGTCGCAAGGAATCGTGCACGACCTGCACTCCTTTAGCAGCAATATTGAAAACCGTCGCATTTACCAAGCGACGATAATACCAGAAGACCATTAATAAACACTGTTTTTATAACGGTCTTGAAGTCCATCAGGGCAACTGATGACGGAACAGAACAAAAACGTGCTGGAACCATGACCGGTAATTCCCGAAACAGGCCAGCTAGTCTTTCTGTTAACGGTGTGATATAAGAATCTTGGCAGAAATACGTAAATACTGGCCCCAATACAAGATATCACGCGAATTGATAGATATCTGTTCGCATGACCGCCTATTTGTTTGAGACACGAAAAAGGGAAAGGGAATGAGCGAAAGCGTAACACGATTACTGGGACTCGGTTTAACACCTGGAAAATTAAGGGGATTGAACCGTATCAGCAATAATAACGGCACTTTCACCATGCTAGCTTTGGATCAAAATAATTCCATGATCAAAATGGCACGTGAAGCGCTTCAAAAATCGGGAAATGAGCGGGAACCCACTTACGATGAAATCGTCGAGGCAAAACTGGAGCTGACGCGAGAAATGTGCGGTCACGCAAGTGCCGTGCTGTTGGATGCCGTATATGGTTCATGGAACGCGGTCGCCAGCCACTCGCTTCCTGCAGACAAGGGACTTCTAGTGCGGGTAGAAAAATCGGGCGCCCAAACCAACTCCAAGGGAGGTATCCAGGGAGAAGTGGAGCCCGGATGGAGCGTTGCGCAAATTAAGAAGATGGGAGCAGATGCTGTCAAATTATTGGCACAATATGAGCCGAGTGAGCCACAGAGCGCAGAACATCAATTCGCACTCGCCCAAAAAGTGTCCGCAGCATGTAAAGAACACGATATTCTTTTTCTGCTGGAACCCACCAGTTATCCACTTGAAGGTGAAACCAAGGAATCGGATTCCTACCTCAATCGAAAAGCCCAAACGGTGATTGATTCCGCACACCATTTAAGTCGATTGTGTGATGTCTACAAAGCCGAATTTCCAGGCACCCTCGATCATGAGTCTGACGAAAAACTTCAGGAAAATCTGAACTCTTTGAACAAAGCCAGTCTGGCACCTTGGGTGCTGTTGTCTGCAGGAGTCGACTACCCACAATACCAAAAACAGGTGGCTATGGCCGTTACGGCTGGAGCCAGTGGAGTACTGGGTGGAAGGGCATTCTGGAAAGAATATTTTCTACAGGATACGCTTCCCTTGCGAAGAGACTTCGCTGCCGGTGAAGCAAGTGAAAGGCTTTCAGAAGTCAATGACATGGTTCAGCAAAAAGCGAAACCTTGGTACGGCCATTATGGCCTGGACCATAATGATCTCAAGCGTTTACGGGCTGCGGAAGGCTGGTTTCACCACTATGGAGCCCGTGAACCGATGGCTTCAAACCGGCAAGATCAAAAAGATCTCACGGGTGACTACTAATCCTGACGTATCCCTCTGCAAACTGAGAAATCCCCATGACTCGTCGTTTAATCGTCAGCTTTGCGGCCCGTTGTGCGGTCCTGGCCTTCCTCGGAGCGGGAGTGTGGGTTCTGCTATACGATCCGGAAAATCCTTCAAGCAAGGTGTCCGCTACAGAAAATACTCCGTCGGACTGGAAGAATCGACCGTGGAAAGACATCCTGACCGAGGAACAGTTCTACATAACACGGGAAAAAGGGACCGAACGTGCTTTCACTGGTGCTTACTGGGATGAAAAAACGCCTGGAGTCTACCGCTGCATCTGCTGTGATTCAGAATTGTTTGACTCGAATTCAAAATTCCAATCCGGAACTGGCTGGCCTAGTTTTACTGAACCGATTCTCAAAGAAAACATCCGGATTGAGAAGGACCGAACTTTGTTTATGGTTCGCGAGGAAGTTCTGTGTCGTACGTGTGATGCCCACCTTGGACATGTTTTTGATGATGGACCCGCGCCAACGGGACTGCGTTATTGTATTAATTCTGCAGCGCTGAACCTGGATCCGTTATGAGGGTTGATAAAACTCATAGGAAACTTTTATATGAACGTGACAGCCGGATCTGACCTTTACCCTATGTTCTATCGCTCGCCGTGTTTCAATCAGGTCCTGCTCCATCGACAATTAAACAGCTTCCAGTACCGATTTCGAAACCATTTGATACGATGGCCAACGTGACGTTGAACAAACTATCCGTTCTAAATACGCGATGGCCTGACCTCTTATGCAATCACTTCTTCTCGCTTCCAAAGCAATCTGCCAAGGATTACAGTCCGGTCAGATTGGAAATCCGGTCTCGGTGCGCCTGATAAACCAGGACTGCTCTGAACCGCTAGAAACATCCATCCCTGGCTCACTCGACCACGTATGCCTGTGGATGGGGCATTCGCCCAACGCCGTACTGGCGATGCGTTACCCGCAAACCAACTCTCTTTCCATTCATCTGCAATTTCCCGATGGCCAAATGGCACTGCTGAGTATCGGAACAACACCAGGCGACTGGAACACCTTCGAAGTCATTGTTGTAGGAAATCAAGGACTGCTCACGTGGGAACCCGACACCGTAAGTCAACCACCGTGCGACGACGAGACAGACAACATCAAGCCCATTGGAAAGACACTCCTTCCCGCAATTGAACAGTCCCTTGTATCGGGTCGAGTGGTTCGTCTGGACAATTCCGGTCAGTGGACTACCTCCCCACAAAAAACATCTACCTCGGCTGTCACACATTCCATACCCGCCTCAGATCAGCCCCTGACGCCCGTTACCACCGTACGTCCGACCAAGCCGCCTTATGGAGTCCTCCTGATCGCGGGTGCACACACACACCAGGAGAACTACGCAGTTGCACTAGCCGAGGATCCCCGGTGTCAATTGATTGGACTGACTGATGAACCGGGAATAACGGAAAGACGTGCCCGACTTAACCAGCAGCTGGCCGACAAACTTCATATCCCCTTGATTCCTGACATCGACCGTGCTCTGACATCAACAGATGTCCACATTGTCAGCATTTGTACGGAACCCGAGCGACGTAGCCGTATTGCCGTTCGTTGCGCGCAAGCTGGTAAACATCTGTATCTGGACAAACCGATGGCAACATCCCATGTCGAGGCAGAACAGATCGTTTCCGCGGCTGAACAAAATGGTGTCCTCTCTCACATGTTTAGTCAGATTCACACGACCTTTGCATCACAAGTTAAGTCTGTTTTGGACTCGTCCTTGATTGGCGATCTCCGTGAAATCCACTGCGACCTTTTCTTCGCCAAAGGTCATACTGGAACTGCACTGCTTGGGAAACCGAGACTCGAATCAGTCGATCCGAAAGAATTTGAGATAATCGACTCCAAACGCGAACTGTTCAACATTGGGATCTATCCCCTCGCCCTGGTACGTTGGCTGACAGGATTGGACGTAGTCCGGGTCTATGCTCGCACTGCAAATTTCTTTTTCCATGAATACCAGAAGAACAACATGGAGGACTACGCAGAAGTGATGCTCGGTCTTACAGGAGGCCTTCTTGTCACTTTGGCTGTGGGACGTACAGGATGGAAGTCACATCCGATGGGAGCTTTTAATCGAACCACTTTGATCGGCACCCATGCCACAGCTTGTATCGATGCCTCCCGCCCCCGACTCGCCACCTGGTCTAGTCAGCCTGACTGGCACCCTCCTGAACGAAATGCAGAAGATCCCATGGGGTTCTGGAGCAGTACACAGGAAGCGGTTGACATACAGCCACGTAACGCTTGGATCGCCTCAAGATCCACCGCCTGTGGAGACGCACGACACTTTATCGATTGTGTAGAAGCGGGAAAACCAAGTGACGTATCAGCCCGGGAAGCAGCCCATTCGGTGCGCACACTGCTAGCTGCATACAAATCGGCAGCGACCGGAGAAGTGGTGGAACTAAATCACACAGCAAGCTGAACGGAAAACGATCTTCCGCTTGCACTCGACTGCATTATAAATAGGACGGACTGCGACAACCCAGACGCGATACCGTCCACTCTACTGCCACACAAATGATTTAGTGCGAGGCTTTAGATGCGGAAGTTACATCTTC
>CAXEIY010000297.1:0-17483 GCA_963996245.1 uncultured Planctomycetia bacterium
CCAGCCTCGGCTGTTCGTACGGGAGATGGAGCCTGATACCACATCCAGATGGAAAAGGTCGTTACAATGGTCCAATCATGGATGGGGTCATCGATAGAGATTAGTCAGAACAGGAGCGTTCGTCTATGTCGAACACAACAATGCGTGATGATGCAATTGCAATATGGACGGCGGGTGTCGAAGCAGTAAAACCTCACCAACTCATACGGTCTTCGGTTCGATGTGAAGGTCAGGTGATGACGATTGGTCATCAGAAGATTGACCTTTCAGAGATCAGGAAAATTGCTGTTGTCGGGGCAGGAAAAGCCAGCGCTGCCATGGCAGAATCCCTGGAAACTGCACTTGGAGATGATTTGCTGGAAGCAAAAAAGGTTCATGGCTGGATAAATGTTCCTGCGGATTGCATGCGCTCTTTGAAAAAAATTCATCTTCATGCTGCCCGTCCCGCTTCGGTTAACGAACCTACTGAAGAGGGGGTTCATGGTGCAAAAAAAATATTGCAGATTGTCAGTCAATGCTGCCAGGAAGATCTGGTAATTTGTCTGATATCGGGTGGCGGATCAGCACTGTTGCCGTGTCCTGTGGAGGCAATTACCTTGTCCGAAAAACAGAGAATAACGCGGTTTTTGAGTGCATCTGGTGCCAATATCAACGAGTTGAATACGGTGCGAAAGCGTCTGAGCCTTGTCAAAGGAGGACAATTGGCAATGGCCTCTAAGGCGGGCTTACTTGTCAGTCTTATCATATCGGATGTGATTGGGGATCCACTGGATATCATCGCTTCCGGGCTTACTGCTGAAGATAAGGGGAACTTTCAGGATGCAAGAGATGTTCTTGATAAATTTTCAGCCGGACCGGAAGAGGTAAGTGCATCACTTTTGGAGTTTATAAGTCACAAGGCATCTGAGGAAAGTTCGTTTCGACCAGAATTTCCTGGGAACGTGTTTAATCATGTTATTGGCAATAACATGGTTGCGAGTGCTGCCGCACATGAGGCAGCGGAGGAAAGAGGATATCGGGTTCTTAACTTGTCGAGTTTTCTCGAAGGGCATGCCGTAGAAGTCGGAGCACTTTTGTCCGGTATAGCGCGCGGTGTTCGCGATACGGGGCTACCTTTCAGTCCTCCGGTCTGCATCCTTAGCGGAGGTGAACCGGTTGTCAGTTTAGTTGCTGAAGGGGACCGTGGCTTGGGAGGGCGAAACCAGGAGCTGGTTCTGGGAGCAGTGCAAAATTTGTGGTTTGATGGCATGCGGGGTATGGTCATCCTTAGTGGTGGAACCGATGGCGAAGACGGTCCGACAGATGCCGCAGGAGCCATTGCTGACGAATCACTTGTCCGGGATGCCAAGAATCGTTTGATGCGTCCAGATGATTTCTTGCAAAGGAACGATTCCTATCACTTTTTTGAACCGTTCGAGGGGCTGGTGAAAACAGGTCCAACACATACGAATGTGATGGACCTACGCGTGATTCTGATTAAATGATAGGCCAGCGGTAATAAAGGCTCCAGCCGCCGTGCGAAATGGAATAATGAAAGGGATCGGTTCCATGTTGTCAGCACGAATGTTACGGCCTCGCCAAACTCCTGCTGGCAGGGGTCTTGAAGTTTTTGTCAGGTAAACCGTAAACGTCCAGAAAATACTTTGCAAATCAGAGCGGACATGGCCAATCATCGCTTGTTCATGGTCTGTTTGTTTTCTGGACGAGATGGACGCCTTATTTAGATTTAATAGATTATTTCCGTGACACAAACCGTTTTTTAGTGGAAAATTAATTTTGATGGAAGTAAAGGTACTTCCAGACACTGTTTGGTTAGGCAGTTCGCTGCTTACCATGCTATTCCGGCCGATACTTTTGAAAGAGCGTTTGCCTGCAGGCAGCCTCTGGGCCCGTAATTCAGGTTGCAATTATAAAATAGCGTGGTATAAGCATTCATTAAAGAAATGAGAGTATCCCTCTCCGATACTCGTTTGCTTAGGCAGTTCCCGCATTTACTCAGTAGCCGAGACACTCGATTTTTCATAAAAGACCAGGAAGGACTTCGTAATGGCGTACACGCTGCCCGATTTATCATATGCATATGATGCGCTGGAACCGCATATAGATGCGCGCACCATGGAGATTCATCATTCCAAACATCACAATGCATATATAACGAATGTCAACAAGGCACTTGAGGGGCATGCGGATCTAGCAGTAAAAAGTGTAGAAGACCTGGTACAGGACCTTGATAGTGTGCCTGAGGATGTACGTGGGGCAGTGCGCAACAATGGTGGCGGTCATGCGAATCACAGTTTATTCTGGACTGTAATCGGTCCAGGGAGTAGCACCCTAGAGGGAGAGCTCAAAGAAGCAATCGATGAAGCCTTTGGTAGTTTAGATGCATTTAAAGAGCAATTTGCTGCCGCTGCAGCTACCCGATTTGGTAGTGGGTGGGGGTGGTTGAGTGTTTCCTCAGAGGGGCAGCTTGTGGTAGAGTCCACGGCGAATCAAGATAATCCGTTGTCCCACGGAAACACCCCTATCCTCGGAATCGATGTTTGGGAACATGCCTACTATCTGAATTATCAGAACAGGCGACCTGATTACATCGCCGCATTTTGGAATGTTGTCAACTGGCAGGCCGTCGCGGAACGTTATGCGGCTGCAAAGGGTTAAAGATAATAAAAGGTAATATTGTAGTTATGAGTCGAGCTACAGCTCGCATGCTTTCTCGTCAGGCGAAGGGGACTTTGGCTTGTTAGCCGAGTAGTTTTTTCCCTCTAGCTGTCTTCGAACACCGTTATTTTACGGTAAGGAGTCTTCGTTCGGTGGCACTTGCACCGATGGATGCAGACGTTCGTGTTGTTCGTGACCCAAAGGTATATTTGGTCGGCAGACAACAGGTGGATCAGGCTTCGCTGGATTCGTTTCTCGACGATCATGGTGTAGCATGGCAAACGGATACTGAAGTGGGAGGGGAACGTCTCATTGAGGTGTCAGGGCGTGTGTGTTATATGAGTTTTGGTTCCAAACGCCGTCGTCGTACGAATAAAGATTACATAGGGCATATTCTGGAAGTTGGACACGGTAGTGTTCTGGAACATGCGGCTTGGAATTTTATAATTACAGGAGTCAGTCGGAGTTTTACCCACGAGCTGATTCGGCACCGTGCTGGATTTGGATATTCTCAATTAAGTCAGCGATATGTTGATGAGTCGAGTGCTGATTTTGTAGAGCCAGATTGTATTGCCGAAGATCCGGATCTTCATGAGTTGTGGCTTGATACGATACGTACGTCTCAGGACGCGTATCGAAAACTTTCTGCTGCGTTAACTGAAAAATATGCCGATATTGAAGATCGGACATTGAGGCGTAAATTGGCTCGGCAGGCTGCACGAAGTGTGTTACCGAACGCAACCGAGACAAAAATATTTGTTACGGCCAATGCGCGTGCAGCAAGGCATTTTGTAGAGTTACGTGCGAACGAACATGCTGAAACAGAAATTCGAAAAGTTGCGGTTCAGATATTGAAGCTCCTTCAAAAGGAGGCGCCGAATGTTTTTGGTGATTATCAGTTGAAACCGCTTTCTGACGGTACTGAGGCGGCGCATACGACCCACGTTAAAGTCTAACGCTGTTTTGTAGAATTTTTTCGATATAACAGGTTATGAAAGATGGATGATCGGCAGGTGTGCTGCGGTTAAAGCACGCTGCTCAATCGCAAAAGCAAGTAATAAATTGCCAGGTGTTTATTTTGGTGGAGATAGTTACTGATAGCCGCGATGGAGGATTCGTTGTTTACAGTAGCAACCATGATGGAAACCGTCTTTTCGATGACAGCTTGGCATGGATACGAAGGAAGTTCTGGCACTTGGTTGCAGTAGTGTTGGGAGAAGGAGGTGCAACTTGGTTCAAGTTGTATTTACGGAGGCCCGATTCTATAAGGTGCCGTTACTTACTTAGTTAGCGTAACAAGTTGAGGATCCCAGATGATTGGGTGCCTGGCTTGTTCGTGTGGGGCCGCCGCCGCTGTACAGGCAGGGGGCGCCAGAAGGGAGACAGGCAGGGAGAAGGAGTTTTGTCGTTTCTGTTTGTGTTGCTCATGTGTCAATAATGACAAACAAATTGACTTGAGTAGTACAGAGCTGGAAATGGGATCATTGCTCGCCATGTCTGACTCAAACGGGTAATTTGTAACAAGCATCTGAGAAGGTTGTATGACTTCTTCCAATAAGAAGGCGCCGCGCAATAAGTCGCCTCGTAATCGGTCGCGCAACAAGGCATCTCATAACAAAGGTTCCCATCACCAATCGGGTGATTCACAGGCTGCCGGCCATGATTCATCCAATGATCAGGGTACGGACAATATAATTACCGGTATTTTAGAGATGCACCCGCGTGGATATGGATTCATTCGAGATAGGGAGAATGATTACTCGCGCACCAATAAAGATCCTTTTGTTCCGACCAATATGATCAATCGCTATCGATTGCGTGAGGGTGCGCTAATTGAAGCCAGAATCCAGCGTGCAAAACCCAAGCAAGGTCCACGTGTTCAGAAGATTATTACGCTAGAAGGGATGCAGCCGGAAGATTACTCACAACTGCCGGAATTCGACAAGTTGACACCAATGCATCCTTTCGAACATATTCGCCTTGAACTGGGTACGGATCCGAAGCGGCTGACGGTGCGGGTAATGGATTTACTCACCCCTATCGGGAAAGGGCAGCGCGCTTTGATTGTAGCGCCTCCGCGTACCGGAAAAACAGTTTTGTTGCAGCATATTGCGGAGTCGGTTTCGGAAAATCATCCGGAGCTGGAACTCATGGTGATGTTAATTGATGAGCGTCCAGAAGAAGTGACGGAGATGCGGCGAAGTGTCAAGGGTGAAGTGATTGCATCTTCAATGGATCGTGATATTGAAAGTCATGTTCGCACAGCTCAATTGATTGTGGAGAGGGCTAAACGACTTGCCGAATCAGGGAAACAAGTGTTTCTTCTGTGGGATTCGATTACTCGTACAGCAAGGGCATTTAATAAGGTGGTGGGAAACACAGGTCGCACGATGTCCGGCGGAGTGGATGTGCGGGCCTTGGATATTCCCAAGAAACTTTTTGGTGGTGCCAGGCGATTTGAAGAAGGTGGTTCTTTGACAATAGTCGCTACGGCTTTAATTGAGACCGGTAGTCGGATGGACGAAGTCATCTTTCAGGAGTTTAAAGGCACCGGGAATATGGAGCTGGTTCTTGACAGGAAATTGGCGGATCGACGAGTATGGCCATCGATTGATATCAGTCAGTCGGGTACACGTAAGGAAGAAAAACTACTGGATGCAGAGACGTTGGAGCGAGTGACGATGCTTCGCCGAAGTATTGTTACCATGCATCATGTCGAAGCGATGGAAGAACTCGTGAAGAAAATGTCAAAATATACGACTAATTCGGAATTTCTTGAGCTTCTTGGCCAATTCACGATCTGAGCTAGTCAGCGTTATTTCACGTAGGGACGATCGCTGTACAGCCGATGAAAAATCATGGCCCTTGCATATGTCGCGTTGGGATCGAATCAGGGTGATCGTAGAAGTGTCATTCGCCGTGCAATCCAATTGCTGGGCGAAGAATCTCGCATTGTAATTACCGCGGTCAGCCCACTAATTGAAACACGTCCGGTTGGCGGTCCGGACGATCAGGATACCTATCTGAATGGCGCAATTGAATTGCAGACGGACTTGGCTCCACGAGTGTTGTTGGTAAAGCTGCTGGGAGTGGAACAAGCGTTGGGAAGAGTGAGGGGAGAACGTTGGGCGTCTCGGTCAATTGACCTGGATTTGTTGCTTTATGATCAGGACGTAATCGAACTGCCAGAATTGTGTGTACCCCATCCACGTATGCACTATCGGCGTTTTGTGTTGGAGCCGATGACCCGGATCGCACCCAGTGCAATGCATCCAACACTGGGGCTTACCATACAGAACTTATTTGATCGAATGACCCGTTCTCCAGGTTTTCTGGTATTGCTGGGGCTGGACGACTTCCGCCAAAAGAGGCTCTTTCAGACTTTATCGCATCGATTACCTGCAATCACTCTGGAAATGGATTGTGAAAATTCCATCCGATATTCGCCTCCTCAGATGCTCTCCCGGCATTTAGAATTTCTGGAAACTTATGCGGAGTGTTTCAGTAGGAGTCGTTTTGGTGGTTTCAGGAGTCCATGGATCATTTCTAGTCAATGGTATGATCTGGCTTGGATTAAAGCACAGTGTGATTTAAGTGGGTCTGAATTGGATCAGTTTTGGGACGTCTGGTCTGGTTTGCGAAAACAGGTGTTCGAAGCAACGCTCCTGATATGGTTGAATGATTCTGGAGATTACGTCAGTAGCGGTGGTAATCGCTGGAAACCATTGTTAGCTACATATTTGAAAAGTCAGATTGCAACTCCTGTGCTGGAAGTAATGCAGGAAGGACAACTGGAATCTGAAATTGATTTAGTAATTCAATCACTTGTTTCCTGAGGGATGATTCTTGAGAAGTATGTCGGTAAGAAAGTCAGGAAAAGCGACCGAAGTCGTTGAATCGGTGGAAGAGATGAGGGGACGAGTAGCCGGGCTACGGAGTTCGTTGAGGACCATAGGTCTGGTACCGACGATGGGCGCTTTGCATGAGGGTCATCTGAGTTTGATACGTGCGGCGCGCCGGGAGTGTGAGGTTGTGGTTGTTTCACTATTTGTGAACCGTCCACAATTTGGGCCGGCAGAAGATTACGACCTGTATCCGCGAACCTGGGAAGAAGATTTGGCGCATTGTAACAGCGAACAGGTCGATCTGGTGTTTTCACCTCCTGAAAAAATGATTTACCCAGCGGGATTTTCAACTTGGGTAGATGTGGAAAGGTTCAGTACGGTTCTCGAAGGCGCATTTCGCCCAGATCATTTCCGAGGTGTTTCAACCATTGTTACACAGTTATTTAATGTCGTGACTCCCGATTGTGCCTATTTTGGGCAAAAAGACTACCAGCAAATGTTGCTTATCCAGACGATGGTTAAAGACCTTCATATCCCAATTGAAATTCGTGCGTGTCCCATCATAAGAGAGTCAGACGGTTTGGCCTGCAGTTCTCGAAACCGTTATTTAAAAGGTCAGGATCGTCAATGTGCTGTCGTACTGTACCGAGTTTTGCAGCTGGCGCAACAACGCGTTGGTGACGGTTGCCGTGATTTCGGAAAGATCTGTTATGAAATGAACGAAATGATTGAAACGACTCCCAATTGCGAGACCGAGTATGTTGAAATTGTTTCTCCTGAAACACTGCAGCCGGTTAGCCCGAGGGATGAGTCGGTGCTTGCCGTTGTTGCTGTGCGAGTGGGCTCGACTAGGTTGATAGACAATCAACGGATTCATCTTGGGTGACAGTCTTTGGCCTGGGGCGTTTTTTTAGTGATAGCAACAGCGGTCTTTCGTAGCGCAAAACTAGAGAACTTCTCATTTGTGATGAGTTAAGATCAGATGACAGGGCACGAAAACAACGCAGATCAGAGGGCTATGTCCGCTTACGGTTACAAACAGGAACTTCGTCGGACGATTCGTTTATTTGGTTCTTTTGCAGTCGCATTTTCTTTCATTTCTATCACGACGGGAATATTTGCTAACTATGAACTGGTACTGGATCGGTCAGGGCCAGCTGGAATTTGGACCTGGCCTGTTGTCATTATCGGTCAGTTGCTTGTTGCCTTGGTTTTTGCCGAATTAGCGGCCAAAATTCCACTCACGGGATACTCGTACCAGTGGGTAACACGATTGGCTGGACAGGGATGGGGTTGGTTTACAGGTTGGATTTCCGTGTGTTTTCTTATCATTGTCATCCCGTCTGTCGATCACGGTATTGCAAGTGTGGTTGGACATGTATGGGAAATTCCTGATGGATCAAGTCAATTAAAATGGATCGTTTATAGTGTTATTGCTCTGCAGGCCTTGATTCATGTTTTTGGTGTGCGTTTTGCAGATCTCATTAACTCGGCTGCGGTATTTACCGAGGTCGTTGGTATGCTCGGTCTAGTGTGTATTTTTGCGGTACTGATTTTTCGAAATCAGCCTTCTTTTGAGATTCTTTTCGCTCGTGCTCCGTTGCAGGAAGGGCAATCTTATCTACCCGTGTGGATAATGGCATCATTAATGGGTGCCTACACGATTGTCGGGTTCGAATCGGCAGCTAATTTGTCTGAGGAAACAATTAATGCAGCCCGGACAGTCCCCAAGGCAGTCATAGGTTCAGTCGTAATCAGTGGGGTTGTCGGTCTGTTCTTTTTGGTTGTTACAGTGCTCGGGATTCAAGATCTGGACACAGTTATTAAATCCGATTATCCGTTGCCCTTGATTATTGAAAACAACCTTGGAAAGACAGTTGCTCAGGCATTTTTTCTGTTAGTGGTGATCTCTATTTTTGCCTGCGGTCTGATCATTATGGCCTCTGGATCACGCATGGTCTATGCGATGGCTCGGGACAATGTATTTCCCGGGAGCACGATGTTATGCCGTGTTTCCAGCAGGACAGCGGCACCGATTCCAGCGATTTTGTTTGTTGCCAGTCTGGGTGTACTGACAGAGCGTTTTTCCGAGTCTTTGGAACAATTACTTGCAGCTGCGGCGGTTTTACCTGCGTTGGTGTATCTATTGACTGTGGTGACATACACTATGCGGCGCAAGTCATTGGCTACACGACCCGGTCAGTTTTCCCTCGGGCGATGGGGAATGGGGATTAGTCTGTTGGCTATCATCTGGCTATTATTAATCATTGCCGTCCTTTCTATCCCGCGGGAATTTCATAAAGCCACAGTCGTTTCGTTTACGGTATGTGGTCTAGGGGTGATTCTTTATTGGGGATGGATCAGGCGAAGGATGGTAACCGGAAAGGCTGGAGTCCAAACGATGCAAATCCAGGATTTCGAAGGGAACTCACATTCTGAGAGATAGCATCGGGTATCGCATTGCCTCCGAGTAGCTATTTTCCATCGATCGGATTCGCACTTCACGCCGGTAATAAAGGAGACACATGTCTTGCCGAAGCCGTTGTGCAGCGGTATCGCAGATGCAAAACATCCACAAGGTCTTCCTATATCTCCCATCTTGTTGCGAATGGAAGAACTACAATGCCTGTTTTTAAAATGACAAATGGAGGCCTATGAATCGCAACCAGGTTCGCTGAGGGTGCCGGTTTTCAGGGTTGTAGTGATTAACACAATACCCCGGCGGAATCAGGAACATCTTGTCATCGGGAAAACAGAGATTGTGCTGATTTTGTCAAGCTAAGAGGGATGGTTTCACGAAGTAATGTGAAGAGATCGCTAACTTACAAGTATTTGGAGTTTTGATACGCAATGATCCGACATCGCAGGTGTTTCTTCCCGCATGGGTGAAAACACGTAGCGCATTTCGGAAAAGAGGGAATAACACGAGTTCGTGAAGGAAGGAGGCCTAGTAATGTTCGGGTGTCAAAAATGGATTTTAGCGGCCGTGCTTGTTTCGGCACCTACTCTGGCTAGCGCGACGGATGCGTGGGTCACGAGAGGCTCAGCCGTAATAAACAATCAGCAGGTTGCCGATAATATTGCTCGCGTGCTACAAGCTCGCGGTCAGTTCAACGGTTGTCAAATTATGATTGAATTTACTCGTGGCACCGCCAAACTTGGGGGGACAGTATTGCAGCCTTTGCAATTGGCCCAGGCCGAGCAGTTAGCTCGCACTGTTACAGGTGTTGTACATGTACAGAATCAGCTACAGATTTCAGGAGGAACTGCCACTCAGGTGACGGTTTCCAATGCGATTGGTACCGCTCAGTTGCATTTGACCAACAACCTTGCAATTCAGAATGGCAACGCACCTAATCACATACCCGCAGCATCCTCGAACTATAATACGAGTTCGATTGCACCTAGCACGAACTACAACATAGCAAGTTTTCCGCCCTATGCTTGGCCCAGTTATGCATCGCATCCAAATTATGCGCAAGTGACTTACCCACAGCAGTATTCTCCCAGAGCGTGGCCATTTATCGGGCCATTCTATCCCTATCCACAAGTTCCCCTGGGGTGGCGCAAGGTAACTCTGGAATGGGACGATGGATGGTGGTTTCTCGATTTTGATGATTAGCTGACAGATTCTGATGGTCGCCAGGAAGGTGACCACTATTTGCTGAAGCCGTGTTGGGGTGGAACCCTGACACGGCTTTTTTTTCGATGCATACGGTTTATGGGTTTTTATTTTCAGTGATCTTGACCACAAAAAACGTCCGAAAAAATACATAATTCCGGATTTTTTAGATTATGTGTTTGCTTTGATACAGGGGTTTGATTCGTCAGATTCCCTGAAGTCCGAAAAATCCCGAAAGTTTACCAAGGTAAATGGGCGATAAAACAGGTTAGAAGCACCTTTCCATTGGAACGGTGCCGGATTGAAAGAAACCAGCCTCCCTCAGATTTTTGAAACCGTCTTCAAACTGAAGGGAGCAAATTAACGGAAACATTCGGGTACTCGTCGTGAAGACCATGGCCAGGAGGATACTGTGATGTGTAGATGGCTTAAGAGTCGGGCTCTTTTGTGGGTTGGAGGTCTGATCATTTTCTCTGCCACTGGATGTAATATAATGAAGGTGGCCGACCTTGGAACATCGAGCATATTTGCTAGCTCGCCAGAGTTCGGGGCTGCACTTTTTCCTATTCCAGTGAGTCCGTATCTTCAGAATGAGCTGGAGGATTCACTTTGGGAGCAGGAACGCTATGATCGGGTTCCCATTTTACAGCCGATCGAAGGTGAATTCGCTCCGGCATTTTGTCAGGATCCACCATCCCACGATGAAATCATGCGTGCATTACCAAGCGTATCGGGGAACATTCCCTTCATTCGTGAAATGCAGCGAAACAATGTTCGAATCGTTACCGAGCCTTTGGGAGATTGGGTGGATGACGTTCGGTTTTATCCTCTGGTAGGCCCTGCTCAGTTACATCACTGTCATTACAAAGTCCGTGTGTATTTTGATAGTACCACCCGTAGTGACTGGCCAATCCCCTTCACACATCGGGATGAATCGATGGAGGTTGTCTATATTGACAAGGATCATTTCCATCGCGTGGGTAACCCGGGCGCTGATTCGTTCTAATCGTTACGTTTAATTGCTGTTGTGTGATCATTCAAAGACACCGAGATGACGGGCACACAGTAAGGGTTTTCCCTTGCAGGTCCGTTCTCTCGGTGTCTTTACTTTGAGGATGGCTGAATTCCAGCGGCGACGTAACGAGTTTCGGATGAATGCCTGGTGTACCGTTTTCTGTGGCGGTTTATCAAGACGTGGTACCGCGTTATCGTAATCCGACGTTCACCGTATCCACCATTTCTGGGTTTTTCAGATTCTAGTACAAGCAGAGTCTGGTTAAGACCTTGAGCGATCAGATTATTTGTCATCGAGAATCACCATTTCAAGGGTGGACACAAAGGTTGGAGTGTTCAGCCAAAGCCCATGTTTCGCGGATCGTTGGAACAGACAGCGCGTAGACGATTCGTGTCTGGTTCGTTACTCTCTTATAGGGTGAATAATGAGGGCGGGTTTAGGTACCTACGTCCGTAAGACGCAGCCAAAGGTTAACGGCTGATTGGATGGTTGTAGTATCAGGGAGAGTGAACAATGGAAAAGTGGCCGATTGGAGTATTCACATCTGTCGATGCGGGATTAGGGGTCAGTCTCGATTTTGCCCAGCAGACAGGAGTTCCGACAGTACAAGTTCACACACCACACAAGGGGAGCCGATCACCCGAAAGTGCAAAAGCTTTTCGAGCTCTTTGTGAGCAGGCGGGGCTTACGGTGACAGCCTTTTTTGGTGGTTTCGAGGGAGAAAGTTATGCAGATATTCCAACGGTGAAAAATACGGTTGGCCTTGTTCCGCCTGATACCAGGGCAGAGCGACTGATTGAAATAAAAGAGATTTCTGATTTTTCAAAACTTGTTGGAGTCAATGTATTGGGGCTTCACCTGGGTTTTATTCCACATGATGAGTCCGATCCTTTGTTCGGAGAGATCCTCACGGCCACCCGTTCCCTGTGCGACCACTGCAGAGTGAATAGCCAGAACGTTCATCTCGAAACGGGCCAGGAATCTGCAGAAGATCTGCTGCATTTTATTGGGGCCGTAGGGGCTGACAATCTCTTTATCAATTTCGATCCTGCAAATATGATTCTCTACGGTTGTGGTGAGCCCATTGAAGCATTGAAAAAAGTGGGTCACCTCGTACGTAGCGTTCATTGCAAAGATGCCAAATGGGCCGCCCGACCTGGTGAGGAATGGGGGGAAGAGGTGCCATTGGGTGAAGGTGATGTTGATATTGAAAAATATCTGCGCACCTTGGACGAAATCGGGTATGACGGGCCTCTAACGATCGAGCGGGAAATTGCGCATGATCCACAACGTCAACAGGCGGATATTGAAGCATCGGTCAAATTGCTGAACAGTTTGAAAAACACGATTGGTTAAAACGATCGCTCTTTGTGTTTGACCGGATAACAGCCTTGGTGAATCGAATCACTTGGGAAGGATGCGACTTTGGAATTCAGCAACTGGACCATTGGAAGCCTTAGTGGAAAATAACTACGTGCTGCCAGGGAAGGTAGTGAATGGTTTCCTGCCATTTAAGTCCGAGTGCGTTACCTTCTATTCGGACCTGTCGTTCACTCATTTTGTGTAAACGCTTGATGGGTACTGCGGGATCTTCACTTCGGTATTCAACAAATACAATACGTCCATCTGGTTTGAGCGACTGGCGAATGGCAAGAATCATTTCAATCGGGAAAGTGAATTCATGGTAGACATCCACCATTAATACCAGGTCAACTTTTCCAGTGGGTAAGCGAGGATTTTTTACGGATCCCAAAATAGGGCGGATGTTCTTCACACCGGCCTTGCGCATGTTCGTTTTTAGTAAAGCCAGCATTCTCCTTTGTATGTCGACAGCCAGTACCTGTCCCTTTGATCCGACTCGGTCTGCCAGACGGAGGCTGAAGTAGCCGACTCCCGCGCCGATGTCCGCAATGGTTTGCCCCGGTTGAATGTTGAGGCTGTCCAGCATGACGTCAGGCTGTTCTTCCATTTCGCGTTCGGGTCGAACCAGCCAGGGTGCACCGTGGTAGCTCATGTATTGCGCAATTTCTCTTCCAAGAAAGAATTTTCCCGTTCCAGCGGGATCGGAACTTTTGTGAAATTCGTATTGGGGACGTGAACGGTCATCTTGCTGTTCAGCTGAATGCAAAACGGCTGGGAGAGTTGCCGGGTAGACATGAATCAGGTTAGTCCGGGAAACAGGGGGAAGCATAGTAGGGGTTATCGGTGTATCGAGCGGAAAAAGAAAGTTCGTCTGGCCATCATGCCGGGCAATGGTCCATCTGTCGTTTGCTGGTATTTCAGGACAGGTCAATGGTTTCTGGCTGACGGGTTGTTTGGAAGTGTACTTGCGGTTTACATGAGGTTGAGACGCAGTAGAGTTCTTGGGATAGGAAAGAACCATTGCAAATATGAAGATCACTGCAAGTATCGTTTTTGTCAAAGTTGCATGTGTTTCGTTCGAGGCGTCGACATTGTGTAACGAAAACAGAGGCACAACAACAGGTCGGGTTTGGGAGTGGGATATAAAGGTCATCTGGTTAGCCATCCTGTGTGTTATCGGATGTAGTCTGTTTGTGTGTACAGCATAGGAAGGTTCCTCTTAAAAGAAGATACCAGTGGTGTCTATTAGTTCCTGTGTATCGATGTCAGTTAAAGCCGATTGATAGTCTAAAACCAGTGCTGTGATCGTTTTTGATGTTCCTGTGAAAGTAGTATGAAATGAGAAAAGTGGTTTTCCGTGAGGACGATTGCTGCTGCTCGACGGGGTTATTGGTTTTCAGTGTGATCAGGCATGATTCAGCAATGATCACGCTGAAATTGTACAGAATAATACTACAGAATCACAAATGAGGAGAGTGAATAGCTGTGAAAATGAGCGGAACAGAATACGATTAACGACCATAAAGTCGGGTAACGATTCAAAAAAATATTTGGTGTGTCATTGCAAATAGGATGGATCCAAAAGAAAGAGGAGGCAGATTATGGTATCCCGTTCATATTGGTTGTGTGTTTCGATAAATCGAAAATGCCTTCCGGTGTATAATGCGATCAGCCATCCTTTATGTGTGGAGGTGAACAGGGCTCATTTTGGTAGCTGTTCGAGTAGTTAAGTCAGGGATTGTATGATGTAATCTTCCAACGCCGTGATTAACGGAAAGGCAAAAGAACGACACAATCAGTCGGAGAACCGGTTTGCCGGATCGGAGATCACTTGGAAGAACAGAATAGCCATTTGCTGGATAGGAAAATGGTGGTACGAATGATTCTTGAAGGGATTGTTACCACAAAGAATGACGATCAATCAGTGAATATTGCACCCATGGGGCCGCGGGTTGACTTGGAAAGCAAGCGATTGATTTTACGCCCCTTTCCCGAGTCCCATACGTGTCATAATCTGATGTGCCGCGGATACGGGGTATTTCACGTCATTGATGATGTATTGTTGTTAGCCAGCGCGGCGATTGGCAGCGTGGATGCACCATTGATGTTCCCAGCTGAAAAGATTGATGGAATGGTATTAAAGAAAGCCTGCCGATGGTATGAGTTTGAGATTCAGGAGATTGATGATTCTAATCTGAGAACGGAAATGACAACGCGGGTAGTACATCAAGGTTACCTAAGAGAGTTTTTTGGTTTAAATCGAGCTAAGCATGCTGTTGTCGAGGCAGCGATTCTTGCAACTCGAGTGAAATTCACGCCGAGAGAAACTATCGAGGATGAGTTTCGTCGGTTATTTATTCTGGTTGAAAAAACAGGGGGGAAAGACGAGCATCGGGCATTTGAACTATTGCAGGATTATGTGCAGCAATATCCAAATGATAAGGCTTCTTAAAATGAGGGATGAAGATCAGGCGATCCCGTTTTCGGGGTAGCATTATTTCAATAAAAAGAGTCTCGCAATGAAAGTGAAAGTTCGATGTTCTAGTCGTCTCCATTTTGGTCTGTTGTCTTTTGGAATTTCAGGGATCCGACAATTTGGCGGAGTGGGAGCGATGATAGAGCATCCCTGTGTCGAATTGGAAGCTTTACCGAGTGAACAAGGGTTGGCATCTGGATTCGAATCAGAAAGAGTGGGGCATGTCGCAAATCACGCATTGAACTACCTTGCTCAGCAAGGGCAGCAGTCTGTTTCTGCGCTTGCGATTCATGTACGTCACAGCCCACCTGCTCATGTCGGTTTAGGAAGTGGTACCCAACTGGGCCTAGCTGTCGCGCGTGCTGTTAGCGAACTGTGCGACAAGCAATCCGTGGGAATTAACGAACTGGCAAGAATGGCTGACCGGGGAAGACGATCTTCGGTAGGAACCCATGGCTTTTTTCGGGGGGGGCTTATTGTAGAGTCGGGAACGGTTGAGGAATCATCGATTGCTCCCCTTTTGTCCCGTGTTGCTATACCAGATGCATGGCGTGTCGTACTGGCTATTCCGACATTTGCTCAGGGTATTTCCGGAAAACGGGAAGAACAGGCCTTCAGAAATATGGGACCAATTCCAATTGAAACAACGGGTAAGCTATGCCGTCTGGTAATGCTGAATTTGTTACCTTCTCTGATTGAGTCCGACTTCCGCACTTTCAGTGAGTCTGTTTACCAATTCAATAGAGAAGTCGGAGAATGCTTTTCCATGTGGCAGGGAGGTCCTTACTCGAGTAAGCAAGTGGAAAGAGCAATCCAGTATTTCCGGTCTGAAGGTGTCCAGGGTGTAGGGCAGAGCTCATGGGGACCGACCGTGTTTGGCATTGTTGAAACCAACGCGGATGCGGACACCTTGCGAATGGGATTCAAAAAAGTTTTTCCCGAGAAGGCATTTCAAGTGTCTGTGTCTCGATTTTGTAATCAGGGAGCGGAAGTTACGGTGGTTAATTCCTGAGATTACGGTTTTGAATTAAGGCACACGAAAAACGACATTCCCATTAATATCAGAAAGTCCAAGGAGTGGTACTCCGTTGGGAAGAATCGTCAGGTCAGCGCGGGATTCTTTCGGACCATGGAGGAGGACACCTGGAATCATCTCTTCGTCTACTCCAAATGCTGCACGAGGTGTTTCCTCGTGATCCAGCATGAGCAGTGCAGGTGATCCAGTCTGGTCCAATCGCAATTCAGCACGTTTTGCGCTGGTCTGGTCATGAAAAAAAAGTTCGGGGGATTCTTCGTTATTGACCGCCATCCAGAGACGAAGCATTCGACCATCGGTCATGGCAAGTCGAGGTCGACCGTTGGGATCCAGCGCCAACCGAATTCGATCATTATTGTACTGGTCAAAAAAATGAAGACTGGGTTGCCCGGTATCATCAATCTTGAATTCAACGCGTTTTTCTCCTCGAATGTCACGAAGAATGAGTCCTGTTGTTTCCAGCGGTGCGTTGGATGAGAGTCCTGGGTTTTGGTTCCAGTAGAAAAGTGTCAGAAAACCTATTAAAAGAGCAAGAATAGCGCAGAGGCTCAGGCGGCGCAACCGGTGCAGATCCTGTTTCAGGTGGATGAGCTGTTGTTGAAGATCCGGTGTTGCAGGATTGGCCAGTTCACTCATAATCGTTAATTCTTTCTTGATAATCACAGGATAAGTGTGTTGCGTTTTGTGCTTCTCAGCTATCTTCCGATGAAGTGTCGATTTGTTATACAACACGGTAAGACAGTAACCCGGTAGGGACTGCCATGTTGATGTTTTGTTAAATCGTTTGATGTTGTCTGGTGCAGAAGGATATCTTGTTTCGCATGTCTTTGTGAGTTCTGTTTTGACTTTGGTGGACGTGAGCTGAATAAGCGAGTTGCAAAGGAATCCTTCTATTGTAACAACCTGTGTCAGATAACCGGGGGATTCGGTTTTGATTTGTGCCCAAATCGAAGAGGGATTCAGGAAAATGGTTTTGATGTAATAACGTCTCTTTAGAACGGTTTTGGTGCGAGTTCACCTAGTTGCTTAATCCCACCTGTTGAGACAATCCATATGAACACCATGAATCATGCCCCTTCAGATCCTCCCTCACCATCATTCGATCGACTGGTAACTCAAGGGGCCCAGATTTTTAAATTGCTTTCCGATGAAACGCGTTTGCGTATTCTATGGTATCTGGCTCAAAGCGAGTCCGGATCATTACATGTCAATGCTTTGGTGGAGTTGCTGGGCGGGAGTCAACCTGCTGTCAGTCACCACCTGGCTCTTCTGAGGGCAGCTGGACTAGTTAAAACAAGTCGAAGAAAAAAATACATATATTACTCCCTTCGTATACATCAGATTCGCGATCTAATCGAACAGTTTTTCGAACATACGCCAGGAAGTGACAGACGAATTCACATGGAAGATATAGTTTTGATCTTGGAATCTACGTCTGTTTTGGATGGGTAAGTGCGTTGTTATGCGAA
>CAXEIY010000298.1:0-31396 GCA_963996245.1 uncultured Planctomycetia bacterium
CGGAGAACCTTCCTTCGAAGTGCCTATGACCGTCACGTAAAGCTCACCCCTGTCGCTGAACGTCAGTGCCGTTGGTTTATCCAGCGACAGGACTTTCTTCGCCTCTACACCAGACTGGCTTCCACGTGCAACCTTCAACTCAAACAGGCCTCCCTGGGAAGTGTCCATCCAGGCAAAATCGGTAGCAAACAGTTTACCTTTGGGACTGTATGCCAAGCCTGTAATATCGAATAGACCTGTTTCGAAATTGTCCAGAAGTTTACCGCTTCTGGTATCATAAAAGCTGATCAAGGCATCCTGTGGAACCGTGATTTCACCAAGCTGACCTACGACAAGAGAACCGTCAGCCGCGATGGCGACTCCGGTCGGAGCGTCAACCTCCACCACTTCTTTGGTAGCAATGGATCGTTCGAATTTAGTAACCTTGCCGCCTTTCAGAGAAGCCTTGGCTACCCACCCCTTGGTATCGTCTCCGTTACTTGATACGAAAATGGCCTTGCCGTTATTTGCAAGCCCATAGAAGTTTCCTTCACCCTTGGTGTCCGCATCTCCTGTGAGCCTGAAACTTGCAGCCATCTCCCGGGCTTTGATAGCAGAGGCCCCTGCGGCCGGGACCTTATATACCCGCAGCATCTCTTCACCATCAGGAAGTCCGCCACCACCAACCACCAATGTATCCCTGTCAATGAACGTCAGTCCGAGGGGGCCAATACCGTATTTGGGTCCTTTACCATAGGATCCGAGAGGAAAACCCGTGATGACATTATGGGCTCCTCTCTCATCAACACGAATAATACGACCCGCACCACTATCACTGACGAATACATGACCAGTTTTCGGTTGAATGGCAATACCAGCAGGATTGGTCAGACCGTCCAGAACAGTCTTCACTTCAGGCTCTGCCTGTACAACCGTAACCATCAGGGTCAATACCGTAATAATCCCAAACACGCGACGCAATTTCATCCTTCTATCTCCTTGGTTATCTCAACTTGAATCGCTCAGTCATAACCGGTGGTTGCTTCGGATCTTCGAATCGTTACCTAGGTAACTCCGGAGCAGCGATATCGGGATAACTGGCACTACTGAGACCTTCCTTGAGAAAGGTCACAAGGTCTTTCTTGTCCTCGTCTGAAAGCTTGAGTGGAAAGATTTCTTCATCCAGCTGTGGATTCTTAACCCCACCTTTGACGTAATATTCAACCACATCTTCAAGCGTTGCAAACCGGCCATCATGCATATAGGGAGCCGTTCTCGCAATCTCTCGTAATGTAGGAGTCTTAAACGAACCGCGGTCACCTTCCAGTTTGCTGACGGCCACGCGTCCGATATCAGGATCCTTGTCATCGATCCCGACTCCAACATTGTGAAAGCCGCCATCGGTGAATCGGTGTCCGGCGTGACAGGCGCTGCAGTTTGCTTTGTTAAAATAGACTTTCATGCCACGCTGAGCGGCGATGGACAGGGCGGAAGTATCACCCGCCTTAAAACGATCGTAGGGTGCATCTCCCGACAAGATCGTCCTTTCAAAAGTAGCAATCGCCTTGGCTACATTTTCTTTCGTGACATCGGCTGAACCAAAGACCTGTTTGAAACCCTTGCGGTAACCGTCAATTCCGTTGAGTTTCACGACGAGTTTGTCGAGCGGCATCGCCATCTCAATTGGATTTTCAATGGGCCCGAGCGCCTGCCCTTCCAACTGAATCGCGCGTCCATCCCAGAACTGGTAATACTGATAACCGGAGTTGATGATTGTTGGTGCACTGCGTCCACCTTTTTGTCCCTTGACTCCCGTGGCAAAGCGTTCGCCGTTAGACCATCCCTTTTTGGGGTCATGGCAGGAAGCACAGGAAACGGTGTTGTCGATCGACAAACGTTTGTCAAAGTACAGCTGCTTTCCTAACTTGATCTTGGCTTCCGTTACCGGATTGTCAGCTGGTACCCGCATCGCTTTAAGACCCTTAGGAATATCAAGCCCCTCTGCTTTCACGGATGACACCACGACCATCATCAGCATGACAGTGGCAAGTAGATTTCTGAAAAAACATCGCATCTGCATGGATCACTTTCATAAAAAACGGATTCTATTCTTTTGGAGCCAGCTGTCCTGCACTCGCATGATTGACCCGGTATACCTATCTCAGGGATCCCGTTGTCAGGCATCACATTGTTACCCAGAAGAATCGTATCGTCAAGTAAACCGCTACCATTCTGAAACACGGGACTATTCCGATCCAGAAAAGTGTTGATACACAGCATTACTGGCCAGTGCCATGGCAAGCACCGGCGGATAGTCTGCCAGACATTTCAAACGGTTCCGGGGAGCCTGATGTGGTTTGAAAAACAAGGCCAGTGACAGAGCCAGTTCCTGTGTTTTTACTAATCCCACATCGACACGACAGGTACCGTATCCGGTTTTGTTAGCAATCCATGTGTCGGCGTGTCCCCAGTCCTCTCCAACTGGAATAAAGCGTGGCATCATGTCATTGCAACGTTGCGCCCTCAGAATCCGAACAATTTCTTTGCACGATGCCGGAGTCAGTACTTCATGACGGTAGATCAACTGCATCAAATGACACATATCCCGAGCCGTACTGACGGGTTGTTTCATCCGACGCGCATTGGCACCTCCTGGAAGTCCTGAGTAAAGATTGGAATGATCAAGTCCCCAGGACCGCATGGTTTGAGTCACTTTCACTGGCCCCAGACGATCCACAAGTGTAGCGGTTGCAATATTATCACTGACCATAATCATCAGAATGGCCATATTGTGAAGGGAGAGTTTCTGTCCTGGTATCATGGCACGCAACACACCATCTCCGGGCCGATGAAACTCGGGTTTCCATGAAAGGGGCTCACTGAGATCGAGCCTCCCTTCTTCAGCCTGACGAAAAAGTTCACAGAGTACAAAAACCTTGCACGCACTGGCGGTGGGTAGAACCTGCTCTTCTCGCAATTTAAACGATCCCGCCCGGTCCAGTCGTAATGCCTGCACGGCAAATATTCCCTGATACTCTCTTTCGAGATGATTCAGATAGTGCTCAAGGGATTCTGTCTTAGGATTTTGGAGGCCGGACAAAGCCATGGAACTGGCGGTCATGGTTCCGCAGCCCAGCACCTTACGACGAGAAAGAAACGGACCGTGCAATCGGTTTCGAATGGAAGCAAACATCAATGTTTCTCTTTTCTGATCAGGTAGTGATTTCACCTGGTAACGGATGTATCCGATCTAAAACAATCGTCGGACATAGCCGTACCATGGAACACAACCAGCTGTTTCTCTGTTGGGATCTGCTCATTGGTTTTACACACAGATAAGGCGTCAAGCCATGGATAGCAAACAACATCTGGCGATGGCCACAGGAACCCAGCGTTACATCACCCCTCACATCAATTGACTGCTTTGTACGACCATAGCGCGCCGGGGCACTTTACGATCTACCGCTAGAATGTACATTTCATCCTGATACGTGATGCAATAATCCGATTGCAGGTCGCTACGTGATTCTTCCATCCGAACAGGAAGATCCAATCTGGAAAAACACGATCTGACGGGGTCAAAAACAGTCCAAGATCCAATAAAA
The DNA here is from genome assembly GCA_963996245.1 of uncultured Planctomycetia bacterium. GTDB lineage: Bacteria > Planctomycetota > Planctomycetia > CAXEIY01 > CAXEIY01 > CAXEIY01. The sequence goes on from CAXEIY010000298.1 coordinate 3,585, forward strand.
TGATGTGGCTCGCCATCAATCGAGTCCGTTCCGCCTTTCCAGGTCGAATGACAGAAGTAAAGCTTTTCACGTAACAGCCAGGCCCCGCTCATATACCCAAACCATTCACCATATCCCGGGACAGCAATGGGCTCTGCCCAGCAACCTGAATCGACATTCAACGGGATAATTCGCCCATTTAAATGGTCGGCAATATATAACGTGTTTCCCTGAAACACCTTTCCACCAGCCGTAGGCGTTGCGCCCGAATACGGACAGTTGAAATGACCGGTCCATTGATCGGAAGTCAGATCAAAACGCACAATGTCATTACCGGTATAAGTGCTTCCCCATATTTCTTGTCGCTCAGAATCAACAAACGACATGTAAAGCGTTCCGGACAACAAATAAGGACAACGAAACAACACTCCCTGACCGTTGTCCGGATTCCATTTCAAAACCGCCTGATGACGGGTGTCATAAAGATACAGGTGTTCTCGTGATTCGATGGCAAAACCGCCATAAACGGAAGGTTGCGAGTGAGGAAAGGCATGTTGTGTAATCTGTCCTGCCCTACGATCCCACACCCACAGCTGAGACCGTTTTGGTGTACACAAGTAAACCTGATCTCGATACGCAATCGGCCAGAGATGCAATCCTTTCCATGGAGATCCGGTCCGTTGAGACAGGTTGAATACCTCTGTCTGACCTGTCTGCGTCTGATAGCGCCAAAGATTACCATCCAGAGGGGATGTCCAGAGACTGCCGTCGCTTCCGATCGAAGGCTCATGCAGTCTTCCGGGTGCATTACCGATGTCATATCGATAAAAAGTCGGGGTTTTCACATCTCCCACACCTTCGGTCGATAGAACCGGGTCATACCAGGCACGAGCGATGTGAGTTGTGCTGCTGGCACTCAATGCCATAAATGTTCTACGATCCATTTGCTACCCTGCTTAAAATTACTATGCCGATTGTAACAAAGCCCAAAGAACCAGCCAGCGTGTCTGTACATTGGACGATTCCATTTTAAAAGAAACGGCGATGCTTTGTATTTAAGGAATATCGAACGTTTTTAGCTGCACTGAATTCCAGCGGATAAGTAGCTCACTTCGTATCCGAAAACCTCCCGTTCTTTTTATAGGTTTACCTTTCCAAACAAGAGATCCTTTATTGCGCAGGCAAAAGATCCAGCACGCCGAGAATAGCCCGATGATCCGAAGCAACGGCTTCATTCAGCACTTCAACCGATTGAACAAGCCATCGGTTTCCAGGACGAAATAACACAAAATCAATTTGTCTGACTGGTTTCTTAACCGGGATGGTTGGCAACGGTTTACATCCGTTACTGTTGATCCAGGTGCGTAAAACAATCGGCATAACCGGTCCGGTCAATTGCGTGTTCAGATCACCTGCCAGAATCCCGGGAAGCGACCCTTTTGCTCGTACGATCCTTTCCAGCGCCCGGGCCGATGCCAGACGCTCAGATGGATCCACCCTGTGATCGAGATGAGTGGCCCAGAACATCAATCTCCCATAACCCCTGGGTAACAGGATCTCGGTTTCCAACACACCACGCTGTTCACCCTGGTTGTATCTCGGAAGCTTATGATTCCGATAGCTCTTAACAGGATATCGGGAAAGGATTGCATTACCATAATCCCCACCTTCAAAAGGAATGTTCTGTTCGAATACAATCTGCATCTTCGTCAAGCGCCCCAGCATGGCCGGTTGATCCACACGTTTTGCACGAACGGTCCCACGATCCACTTCCTGAAGCGCAACCAGATCGGGATGAGTCATACGGATAACCCGGGCGATTCGTTCTAAATCCAGTCGCCCATCCACCCCTTGACCATGATGAATATTGTAACTGAGTACCCGGATCGTCAATCGCTCCGCACCGTGGCAGGGTAGTGAACCGGTTACGATCACGGCCAAGAGAACCCATCTTTTCAGATCCCAGAGCGTCCTTCGTTTTTCGATCAATTCGATTGATTCCTTTTCTGAAACACTCGGATCCCCCAACCCAGTACTGGATCGACTCGGATACAGGGAACCAAGATAATCTAAAAAGCTGCCTGATCCGCGAACCGATCTATTGTCTAGCTATATTTCAAGCACTTGAAAGATGGATTCCTTCATCCCTATATCCATGTACCGGATGCGTTATTCCGAAAGGTAACGAAACGATCCTCAATTAACTCGTACAGATAATTCTGAACGTGGAACATCCGGAAAATCACGGTTCGTACCCTGGTCAAACCTCCTGTGAAGCGCCGGCCATTTCCTGGTAAATATCCTTATCCACTCGTTCACTCCAACACTGAAGTACTTTTCTCCACATCGGACCGGGTTTTCCCTCACCTATCGGCACACCATTAATCCGGACAACAGGGCTCAGGCAATAAGGGGTGGATGGCATCCACGCCTCTTCCGCGTTGACCACATCGTAAGTCTGTATGTCTTCTTCGACAAAAGGTACGCCCATTTCCAGAAGGATTTCTTCCAAAACGGTCAGACTCACACCCCATAATATATTTCTCTTCCGTGGTGAAATCACCTTCCCGTCACGGTAAATGACAAAATTGGATCCTCCCGTCTCCGTAATATTGCCATCGATATCCAGATACAACGCAACCACATCCGGATCAAGTTCATGCAGTTCCTGTTCCCCGATCCACATATGCAATCGATTTCGATTCTTGATTTTGGAAGACAGACACTGGGGAGGCCAGTGACGTGGTGCGGGTGTGGCACAATGAGCGCCTTTCAGAAACTGGTCTCGCCAGAGGTGAAAACGCATCGGAAACGTGTGCTGGATATAGCTTGGGGTCCTTTCCTCGGATACTCCCGCTGCGCCAGCATACACCAGGTTTTCGCCAGCGGTCATGTAATAAACCAGACCGAGCTCTTCCCCTGACGCAATGGCACTGTTTTCCGCCAGTAACTTTTCCGAAATGGCAACGCTTTGCTGAAAATCAACAGGGGGTTGAATTCTCGCATATTTACAGGATCGGTAAAAACGTGCCACGTGCTCCTCCATTCGAAACGGTTTCTGATTGAAAGTCCGTAGAAAATCAGTAACCGCAGCACCCAGAACAATTCCCAGATCGTAAATAGGAAGCACACACTCAGAAGCCGGGACAAACTCGCCCTTTAAATAGGCAATCGGTTCTTTCATTGAAACATCACTTTCACGGATTGATACACAGACAACGCAAAAACAGTTTCCTAATCTAATGACCTCACAGGAATTCTGTCCATTTGAAAACAGAATCTTACAAATCGGAAACGACCCTTCGGATTAGGAACATTTCCGGCCTCACCAAGGATTATACCGCGAGGTTCGTTTACCCGAAAAGCGTGTTGACCTATCCAGGATACGGGCAAAACGTCCTTGTCCCATTTTGGTGTGCTAGATGCCTGCAAGACGTCTGTCAGAATCACCAAAATGCGTCAACGAAACACCCATTCGGTCCATGATCGACAGATACAGGCTGCAGGCTCGACGATTGTCGTCTCCCCGATCCATATAGTCGAGCACCTGCCCCGTTTGTAGTGAACCACCTGCTCGTCCGGCCAAGACAATCGGCATCTGGTCCGCTTCATGTTTGTCGCCATCAAACAGGTTGGAACAAAACATTAACACCGCACTGTCCAGCAGTGACTGACCGCCTTCATCGATCGCTTTCAGACGACTCAATAAATAAGCGCATTGCTGAACGTGAAACTGATTTGTCTTCAGGTACATCGCTTCAAGTTCCGGATTCCGGCCATTATGCGTGAGGTCTAGATGTAAGCTCCCCTGCACTCCATCCAGAAAGCCGAAATTCATCTGCGAAAGGTCATTGTTAAGCATGCACGTGGCAATACGGGTTTTATCCATCTGAAAAGCCAAGACCATCAGATCCAGCATCAGCTGCATATGGTCCGGTATATCTTGAGGCAGGTCCTCACCTGGACGTACCATATTCGGATGAACAAGTGTCGGTTTCCAGCCTTCCAGTCGATCGTCTCGGGATGCACGATCAATCCGTTTTTCAATATCACGAATCGATTCGAGATATTCGTCTAGCTTGGCACGATCACCGAAACCTAACTGAACCCGTAATCGACTCGCATCTTCAAGAACCTGATCGAGAATACTCCGATCCAACTCGCGATCTGTGTGTTTTCCTACTAACAGATCGAATACGCGTGCCGGATAAATTTCCTTTGTTGCCGGTTTGGTTTCTGAAGCCCACGAAACGCAGGATCCGTAAATCATCGACAATCCATCTTCCAACCGTAACTCCGTTGGTTCGATTCCCAACACCAAACTGGGGATCGAGGTGTGCTCTCCAATCTGCTGCGCCATCAATTGATCCATCGTGCGGCCAACACGAATATCGTTCTGATCAAGGCTGACCCAGGCACCAGAAAGCATATTGGGCATGCGCCCGAGATGCGCGCTGTGATTGCGAATCGCCTGTTCGTTGTAAAGACCACGTAAAAAAACAATATCTTCACGATAGGGATGAAGTGGTTCGAGTCCGGGCCCCACTTCCATTTCCGTCCCGCTGCCTCGCGCCCACCAGTGTTCCGGCTCCACACCATTGGAGAAGTAAATACAGGCAAAACGTAATGGAGGCTTTAGCGAATCAGATATCTGAATCCGTTTACCGGATTCCTCACTGCGCAGCGGCAGAGACCCCATCCAGGGAAGCGTCAGGGACAGACCGGCACCTCTGAGAAACCCTCTGCGGGAAAACCGCTCTGAAGCACGTGTTGAAACCAAGCTTTGTTTCATGGTTGCATTTCCCCTATTCCGGTTTAGCTGTTGCTACTTTACTGTATCGGAATTGTGGGCTGGCCACGATCGTTTTAACCAAATCCGAAAATCGCCCACTATTCTTTATATCGTCCAACATTCTTTCAATCAGCAACAGATCGGCAATCGACTCGCGCCGCCCCAAGGAAAAACCGACCAGTTTTCTACAAAGGGTACGTTGAAAGAGTCTTTCCTGTTTTCGAAGATAACGACGTAAACCAGGCTCGTCTTCAATCACCGTACCATCACTAAGTGTACCAGAGGTTTCAATCATCTTTTTGTCCCGATACGTCTCGCGCCGTGCACCAATTGCATTAAAGTGTTCCAATGCAAAACCAAGGGGATCAATTCTTGCATGGCAATTTCTGCAAGATATATTCTGCCTGTGCGATTCAAGGCGATCTCGAACTGTCAATCCGTCATTAAGCAGATCATCAGCAGGAATAGAACCCGCATCGGCCGGAGGAGGAGGCACCGGGGTACCGAGAACACGACGCAAAATCCAGTCACCCCGCTTGACGGGACTGGTACGCAGTGGAGCAGAAGTAACGGTGAGGACTGCTCCTAAACCAAGTAAACCACCCCGGTTGTATGATTCCAGGTTCTCAACCCTCTGTGTTGTGTCACTCAGAGGTTCTTGATCGATCCCATAATGAGCGGCCAGTTGCCGGTTTAAGAAAGAGTAATTGGCAAACAGAATGTCACTGACAGGACGATTGTTACGAATCAGATGCTCGAAAAAAGAGACCGCTTCATCATACATGGATGCCTTCAGTGAATCCGTGAACTCTGGAAATCGCTTGGGGTCGACACCTCGATAGCGATCAAACTGATAGAATCCGAACCACTGACCGAAAAATTCTGCGGCCAGTCGTCTAGCCTTCGGGTCCTGTAACATTCGATCGACCTGATTGACCAGTGATTCCGGTCTGCTCAGTTCTCCACCTGATGCCGCCTTGCGCAACGGTTCATCAGGCAGCGAAGACCACAAAAAATAGCTCAGACGGCTGGCCAATTCCCAATCACCAAGTGCAACAACAACCTCAGAAATATCTTTTCCGGATGTTACAGCCTGCTCCTGATTCAGAACAGGCCGCTCTGCACGATAGAGAAATTGTGGAGCCGTCAGAATACGGGCCAACACACCTCGAATGGATTGCACATGATCATGCTTGCCAGCACTCTTTAACCCCTTATAAAAGGACCGCAACTGATCCTGCTCTCCTTCTGAAAGAGGGCGTCGCCAGGCACGGTGCGCAAACTGTAAAACGTCTTCGAGATGACGGGATTGGGAATCCTGAAATGTCTGACGAATTTCTCGGAAGCTACTTTGAAGCTTACGCACTTCAGGTCGTACGTCCGCTGGTAACTGACTGATCCAGGACGGACTGAGATCGGCAATACGACCCTCACCCAGATCCACCGTCAACGCTTTTGCCATTAGTCTCAGGTATGCATCATGATACTCAAACGAACCCAACAGATCTGTCCAGGCATAGTCCAAACTCTGTCGTGTCGCTGGACCGATCATATGCTTGACCAGAAATGAATCATCTCGATTGTATTTGACCTTATAGTGATACTCATTTCTTATCGGGTTGTTGTACGTATTGTCGAATGGATAGGGAATCGGATCTCTATCAGATGGCGCGGGCTCACGGTGTGACACCTGTGGCAAGGTACGTGCAAAGTCAAGAACACCGGCTCTCCATTCTCGGATTCGCTCACTTTCTGGATTGGCCAGCAGGGCAGAAACCTGCTTTCCCTGATCGGTTTCTTCTTCCTGGCTGATCGTGCACCGGACAATTCCATCTGGACTATGCGCTACATCGAGTTCCGCGGTGATCGTCAGGCCGGCCGACCTGGCCCCGGCGGGGATTGGAATCGCAAAAGCGGTCAAAGTGGTCCCGGTCGTAACAAAATCGTCTGAATCAATCACACGACCTTCGGGATGGTAGCCAAATTCGAGCCTGCGAATATCATGGGAATTTAACACTTGTTGAAGCGGCTTTGGATCCTCAAGTTGCTGATCGGGATCACGAAACTGGATTCTCGGTTTTCGCCACATGATGGTTACACCACGCTGAATGGCACCGTTAGCTGATTCAACCTGAATCCGCAGATGGGATGCCTTGGTTCCTTCTGGCCAGTTCACATTCATTTCAAACTGCTGTGTTGTGGCAAACTGAAAAGAGCTCGCGTTCAGGGTCGGGGCCTGCTCTTTATCATCTGCATTCTGGGCAAATCGATATTGCCAGTCTGTGAGAAGCTGATGGATTTCAACACACTCCGCACGAACCTTGTCCAAGTCCTCTTCCTGATTTCTATCTGGAACGCTTAATGCTTTCCAACGACGAACAATATCCGATGTCGGAAAAGAGGAATTCCCGGCCGTCACCACGGACCATATGTAACGGGCAAAACGAGGACTGACATCCTGCTCTTCTGCCAGCAAGTCAAGAGTCACCTCATCGCGTCCTAATTCACGTCGATAACGATAAAGCCAGGCTGTGAAAAACGCACGAGCATAACGCTCCATACCAAAGCCTTCCCCACCTTCCCCAGCTGACGTGCGAAACCCGTTTGCGCGGTAAGTATTCTGAATACGCGTAATCGCCGAAAGCTCAAAACCTGTCTTTCCCGGTACTTCGTAGAAAAACAGTGGTCCAGAACCGATCACCGCGTGGTCAGCTACCTTTTTCGCCCCGTTCAGATAACGCTCCATCGTAGAATCCTGCATGAACTGAACGTTGCCGATGTTGGTAAAACCTTCGCCGCCGACCGCATCGCTGACAAAGTCACTGAACTTCAGATCAAGTCCGGTTAGATCAAGCACGGTATAGCCGTACTCCGCAGCCGTCAGTCGACGGATTATCACATCGCCCGGATCAGACGCACGGAGTTTTGCCGTCTCATGGAGATTCTTTCGAATCGTTGAAATCAACTGCTGTCGTTCTCTGTCATCAGGTTGATCAGCCTGCGCTGGAGGCATTTTTCGTTGCTCCAGCATTCGGATCACTTTTCGCCACTGGCGAAACTGCGTAGCCATCATGGGATCAGCCGCAATGGATTCAAGATCCACCTGTGCCTCAGCCAGATCTTTCCCATGGCATCCAACACAGTAGCTGCGCAACAGATGGGTAGCCTTTTCAAATGGTCCATTCGCCAGTCCTTGACAGGTACAGAAAAGCACCTGCAATAACCCGGCCAACAGTACCATTCGGCGTGCAAAGATCGAAGTCACGTATCGGTCTCCCTCACCCTGGACACAGCCTGTCTATTTGGAAACAACTCCACCTGGACAGAAATAACAGGGCACTGGTGATCGATGCTATCCCAAATACTGCCAAAAAACAAGCACGTCAATCGCCAGGAACACGCGGCACCTGACCTCCAACGGAATTTCATTTGGCATTCCTGAAATTTCCGAATCAGACCTATTATTCTGTGGCCAGAAAACTGTCTAATATCGCGTTAAACGTAGGACTCGGTCTCATCGCGTCTGACGCTTTTTCTTCATCGGGATAAAAGTAACCGCCGACATCCATGGGCTGTCCCTGCACTGACGTCAACTCCTCGATGATGACCGCTTCTTTCTCTGCCAATTGTTCATAAAGAGGACCAAATTGTTCGCGCAGATCCTGATATTCTTCCTGCTGAGCTAACGCTTGGGCCCAATAGAGCGCCAAGTAAAAATGGCTGCCACGGTTATCCAGTTCATGGACTTTACGTGATGGTGACTTTTTATTGTCCAGAACAAGCCCCGTTGCCTGATTGAGTGTGTCTGCTATAAGCTGAATCTGCTTGTTACCGGTTTTTACTGCGCATTCTTCCAATGAAACCGCCAAAGCCAAAAACTCACCAAGGGAATCCCATCGAAGATGGCATTCCTTGACAAATTGCTGTACATGCTTGGGGGCTGAACCGCCCGCCCCGGTTTCAAATAATTTTCCACCTGCCAGCAATGGAACAATCGAAAGCATCTTGGCACTGGTACCCAGTTCGAGGATAGGAAAAAGATCGGTGAGATAATCGCGTAACACATTGCCCGTCACTGAAATCGTGTCTTTCCCTTCCCGCGCACGCTGACAGGTCAAACGTGTTGCTTCGACAGGAGACAGAACCGTTATTTCCAGACCGTCGGTATCGTGGTCCGGCAGATACTGATTCAGCTTTGCAATGAGAGAGGTGTCATGCGAACGTTTCTCGTTTAACCAGAAAACCGCCGGAGCTCCGGTTGCTCTAGCACGGGTAACCGCCAGTTTTACCCAATCACGAATGGCTGCGTCCTTGGTCTGGCACATACGCCAGATATCACCCACTTCCACAGAATGCTCCAGTAGTGCCTCACCCGATTCGTCGATCACCCTAACCGTTCCGGCAGTCGGGATTTCAAAAGTTTTGTCGTGTGAACCGTATTCTTCGGCCTTTTGGGCCATCAGACCGACATTGGATACGTTCCCCATCGTGGTAACATCAAAGGTTCCATGCTCAATACAGAAACGAATGGTTTCGTCATAAACACCAGCATAGCACCGATCAGGAATAATATATTTAGTATCACAAAGCTTTCCATCAGGCCCCCACATTTGGCCCGACGAACGAATAGCGGCGGGCATCGACGCATCGATGATAATATCACTCGGAACATGAAAATTGGTGATTCCTCTATCCGAGTCGACCATGGCAGGAAGCGGCCCTTCTCGATACACCGATTCGATATCCGATTCGATCACCGCGCGTTCGTCATCGGGTAATTTTGATATTTTTGCGTAAAGGTCACCCAGGCCGTTTCGAGGATCTACCCCCAGTTGATCGAGAACCTCGGCATGCTTATCGAATACCTGCCGATAATAGACACTGACCGCATGCCCAAAAAGAATCGGGTCAGATACCTTCATCATGGTTGCCTTTAGATGCAGTGACAACAAAACGCCCTGATCCCGGGCATCTTCGATCTCACGGGTTAGAAAGGACCGGAGCGCACGTTTGCTCATTACGGCAGCATCAATCAGTTCACCGCTTTGCAATTCAACCGCTTCACGAAGCACCGTGACATTGCCGTCCTGTCCCAGAAGCTCAATCCGAACACACCCAGGATCAGACATGACATGGGACTGTTCACTTCCAAAAAAATCACCTTCATCCATGTGCGCAACATGTGACCTGGATTCGCTGCTCCAGTCACCCATGGGATGGGGATTCTTTTGCGCATACGCTTTAACCGGGGCGGCCACACGTCGATCTGAATTGCCTTCTCTGAGTACGGGGTTCACGGCACTCCCCAACACCTTGGCATAACGCTCACGAAGGGCGTGTTCCTCATCGCTCTGTGGCTCCTCTGGGAAATCGGGAACCGCATAACCCCGATCCTGCAGCTCCTTGATCGCAGACGTCAACTGAGGAATTGAAGCGCTGATATTGGGTAACTTGATAATATTGGCATCGGGTGTCTTGGCCAACTCTCCCAATTCGGAAAGAGCATCACTTTGCTTTTGATCTTCGTTTAAATAATCAGGGAAATTGGCCAGGATCCTGCCGGCAAGGGAAATATCTTTCTTTTCCATCACAACACCCGACGACTGGGTAAAAGCCCGGATGATCGGTAGCAGGGAATGCGTTGCCAGTGCCGGCGCTTCATCGGTCTGGGTATAAATGATAGTGGATGCAGAAACAGACATGGTTTTCCTCGTGGTTCAGGTATGGCATTTTCATTCTGCTGCCCGAAAAAAATGCAGTCGGACGGGGCTATGAAAAATCTCGAGCCTACGACTCATCGGTTATCATAGAACATGAACGTGCCAATGGGCAGATCGAGTACCGACAAAAACCGTCTATGAAAACAAAGCCGCTACACTGGGATTACGGGTAACAACTTGTAATCTATCGGAAAACTCGGAAAGGCGCACTATCCAGTGCCGCCTAAGGACAGACCCGCGTCCGATGGTCTCCTTTTGATTCGGACAGTCCTATACCACCGGTGCACGAATCACTCATCACACAACGGACGATTTCAAAACGGAACCAGACGATGAACATTCTCTTTCTCCACGGCTGGACCAGTGTTCCTGGTGGTCGCAAACCCACGTTTCTCAAAGAACAAGGTCACCATGTACTGAACCCCCCACTACCTGATGACGATTTTGAAACATCGGTTCGAATAGCGGAAAGTCTTCACACCAAACATCACCCCGATGTCATTGTAGGCTCTTCACGTGGTGGCGCCATTGCCATGAATATGAACAGTACACAAACCCCTTTGGTACTGTTGTGTCCGGCGTGGAAAAACTGGGGAACGGCGACTACGGTGAAGTCCAACTGTCTTCTTTTGCACGCACGTGATGATGAAGTAATTCCCTTTTCTGACTCCGAAGAACTGGCACAATGTAGCCATCTGCCGTCTTCTGCAATTGTAGAAATCGGCAACGACCACCGGCTCGCGGACACACCCTCCCTGGAAGCTCTGTTGAAAGCATGCGAACAGCTTACCCTTGAAAACCAACGGGTCGAAGTCACTGTGTACTACCTTGAAATGCATGCCCCTTTTCATCCCATGCCACCAGAACCTCAAGCATCTCGAACGGTACTCCACATCGAAAATCCTTCCGTATCTTATTACCGATTTCTCTACAACGCTGTTGGCCAGAATTACCACTGGCTTAGTCGCCGCCAGCTCTCAGACACAGCCCTGGCTGATGTCATCCAGGATCCCTGCAACGAACTGTATGTTTTGCATGTAAAAGGTTCTCCAGCTGGTTTTGCTGAGCTCGATTGCCACAAGCCGGACGACATTGAACTGGTACAGTTTGGATTAATAGCCGATTTTATAGGTCAGGGCCTGGGCAAGTGGTTTCTACAATGGACCCTTAACCACATCGGAAGTTACCAACCGAACCGTTTCTGGCTGCATACCTGCAGTCTGGACCACCCCGCAGCCCTTCCAACCTACCAGAAAGCTGGTTTGGTCCTGTTTGATAAAAAAAACATCCGCAGACAGCTTTGACAACGACATCTTAATTCTGGTTATTTAAACCGTTCAGCACACTTCCGGAAATCACATGGACCGACGAACGGAATGGCGGGAATACACCTGAATCCGCAAAGTCCTATCCCTAAAAAAGCTCGTACCTGCACAAATGACGACTTCTTAGATCATGTCCCGGGTCCGTATCCGTCTTGGTTCTCACCCCGTGTACGCAATATGACATTCGACCTTCTCGAGTTTGGCTGTCCCCAAAAAGAGTTCGGGGTTGTTTTTTGAAAGCCGTACTTCCACCTCATTGATTCCAACACGGCACACTGAGACAGGACAGGCAAAATCGAGTCGCAGCAACCTTTGATTCGGATCGACTGGAAGCTGGGCAAGTCGCCCCGAATTGGGTTGTGGCGCTGGAGACAGAATCTGGTTATCCTTGTATTTGAAATCCTCCTTCAACAAGTCCAGTACCTTACCGTTAAGACGGGTCTCCAGGCTGTTACCATGCTTGATTCCGGAAAAAATCAGTCTTAACACCACCGATTGAATCCTTTCCGACTGATCCCGTATCTGATCCTCCATTCGGATAGTAATTCGGTGTCGGCATTCCTGAATGGACAACTCGACAGGAAGCGGTGCCTCTGCATTCCGGGAAAAGTAACCTTCCGACCAGGGAAAGCCTCCGCGACGATCGACTGCAAAAACTTTGTCTCGGAACCGAAGTGTATCTGGACTGCCAATTTCAGCAAGTGCCTGTTCCTGAGACACCGGGCCAGGCTGACTGCCCATTGCCTGACAGACTGCCGCCCGTGCATTGGACCAGTTCCATGTCGCGACGCTATCCGCACCTCGATGCCACCAGTTCGAGTATGTACCTCTTAGAAATTCCACTGACTGCCATTGATAGGCATCCATGGCATGATGATCATCCCAGCAGGGCATCACATGAATATCACGTCCCTGGCAAAGCCGGTGAAAACCCTCTATGTCAACATCTATGGTTCGAGTACCGATCGTAAAGATGTCAACCAGGCGTTGTTGCGCCCAAGCTTCCACGTCAAACCCATCGGCGCGGCAACCTTCCACGTGTCCCGGTACCCGTACCGCAAGAAGCATCGGTTTTCTACGTTGAGCTGCCACCTTCAATAACGCTAATCGCACACGACGGATGAGCTGTGTAACATATTCGCGTAACTCCCACTGATGCCCTGGTGGCAGTACCGGAGTATGTCTAGCAAAATCAATCTGGATACCATCCAGTGGATAGTTCTCTGCCAACTCAGTGATAATGGCGACGGTCATGTCACGTACACCGTCGGCTGCAAGATTCCACATCCCGTGCGGCCACCAGGTTTTGACCACCCAGTCCGGAAACCTCTTCTTGAGTGGATGTTGATTCCCGTCGAGCTCCACCTCGCTAATGCGATGGTTCCAGAACACCTCCAACCCTCGCTGACGCGTTTGAGATACCAGTTCGTCCAGGCAATCGATTCCCCGATCCCGAAAACGCTGGAGATTCTCATTCTGATGCGGTGGTAACACACGGCTGGGGTAACAGGCATCCAGCGCCGCCATGTCCCACCATACCGAATCTATCTGATTACCAGTCTGATCGATAAGATCGAAGCGATACGCCAGCCAGTCCTCAAATTTTCCTGCAAACGGTTCTCCCTGATGACCATCTCCATAGGCATCCTGCATCATCACGATGCGGCGGCGGCGATGGACTGCAGCGGTATGATCAGAATCCAGAAATACGTCCTCCTCGGAGGATCCTGCCGGATCAGTCGCTTTGATCCGCTGTGCTGCCATGGCAGATAAAGGAAGCGACTGTGTCAAAAACTCGCGGCGTGTGAACGAAGCGGATAAAGGATTCATGATGTCAAAGTCTCTGAACCAGTATATTGTTTTTCACTGAACGGCATCCATGGGCGGTCTCCTGTTCCGCATCCGGTTTGAATTGACAGAACAGGCTGCGTACTTTCCTGTATCATCTTCTACGTTACGACTGACAATTGCAACCAAGGCAGCCGACCGATACGATGACCCCGTCATTCTCAAACTTAAGGAGTGCAGGATGAAACGACGAACCTTTCTGACCAGTGGGATCGTTGCCAGTACCGGTGCAGCAAACCAGGCTGCAGCTCAACTCAACCCGGATTCCGGCAATCAAGATTCTCCCCTCCCCTCAAATCACAGGACCAAGCCAGCCGGGCGACTGGATAAATCCTATCGGGTCATGTGGGACCAGAATGGTGGCCAGTCCGGTTTTTATGATCCCCCTATATCTATCGAAACCCTGGCCCAGGGACACCTCGGTTTCTTCCAGGGGACACCGGTTGATGCCTATGTTTGTGCCCTTGGCAATAACACCGGTTACACCACAGACTATCCTACACAGGTACGCGGGATGGAATTCATCGTTGATCGACTCAACAACCCCGAAACGGTTATGGGAGGAGTCAATCTGTGGAAACACGCTGAAAACCTGAAACACTTGTGGCAACAGGGAATCGATCCACTGAAGGTCCAGGTGGATGAAGCGCAACGCATTGGCATCGACTTCTGGTTCCGGCTCAGCATGAATGACTGGCACCATACGGATGCAGAGGGCAAGGTGTACCGACTGATTGGAAGTAAATTTTATTCCGATCATCCGGAATATCAGATTGGACCAGATGGGGTCGGTCCCAAAGGTGAAAGTGACAGTGCCTACTTCCAAGACTTTGCTCACGAGGAAGTTCGTCGTCTTCGACTCGACACCGCAGTCGAAGCCTGTGAACGCTATGATGTCCAAGGCTTTGTCTATGACTTCATGCGCTGTCCAAAATTCTTCCGGCACGGAGAAGTCCTGAAGCACACTCCCTTGATGACCCAGTTTATGCGTCAGACCCGCGCAGCACTGGACGAAGTGGGCAAGAAAAAAGGCAAAGCCATCGGACTTTGTGTACGTGTCCCGAACAACATTCCCGGTGCCACAAATCTAGGACTGGACGTTGCCACCTGGATCAAAGAAGACCTGGTGGACATTGTTGTGCCTTCCACCTTTTTCAATGCGGATATGGAGGAAGACATGCGTCCGTGGGTAGAACTGGCCCGAGACACACCGGTACGTATTAACCCCGCTATAGAAGAGGGCTACAAAGCCGGCCATACCGGGGGTGTAACGCGTTGTTTTTATAACCCACCCGTCACGCTCCCTCTGTCAGTAGATATGATTCGCGCTATCGCTGCACGGCATCACTATCACGGTGTGGATGGCATGTATACGTTCAACTGGTTTGGCACCGGTCCAACCTACAACTATGACAACCGGGAAGCACTGGACGATATCGCGGATCCCATTCGTCTGCAGTACAGAAACAAACGCTATGCCGTCACGAGACACGACGGAACTTTTCGCGAATGCCTGATCGAACAACGTCAGATCCCTTCATCGATTACGGGCCAACCGAAATCCATCCACCTCGAAGTCGCCGACAACCTCAAGGAGGCGGGCACACGTACCCGGTCCGTACGCCTGCACATTCATCTGGAAAACTTAACTGTAATCGATCAACTCGACGTCACTTTCAATGGCCATCGACTGGTCTGTGAAAACCCACTCGAACCCGGCGGTTACAATCCCCTCATCAGAACATGGCAGAACTTCGCCATACCGGCCGACTCGGTGAACTGTGGTGATAATGAAATAATCCTCCGATTATCCCAGCAGAATGAACGTCTTGCCAAGGAACTACCTGTCCAGATTACCGATCTGGAACTGGCCATTGAGTATGATTATCCCAACGGCCCCTGGAATCCGTCCCGTGGTTTTGTGCCACGCACCTGAACGGGTATTGTTACCCTGCACCAGAAACTCATTCCCGCTTGATCCCAAGCAGGCTGTAAACTTCCGATGGTTCACATTCCATCGAACAGTCTTCGTAAAACCAGGCGGCAGCAGCTACGTTCTGCTGACACACCAGCAGTATTGTGATAGGTTGTGAGTATCTCACAAAGGGAGCATATCTATGTTACGGATCCTCGGACACGGGCGACAGATGTGCGACGGTTTCACCCGACGCGAAGTGATGCAAGTGGGTGCGATTTCGTCCTGGGGAGGCCTCTCACTGCAACGCATGCTGAGCGCTGCCTCTCACAAGACTGCAGGTCCCGCCAAATCAGTGATTCTCATCAACCTGATCGGTGGCCCCAGCCACATAGACATGTTTGATATGAAACCGGAGGCCCCGTCAGAAATTCGGGGTGAATTTAACCCCATTAACTCCTCGGTTCCAGGACTGCAGATTTGTGAATGGTTGCCCCGAACAGCACTGACCATGCAACACTCCGCGTTGATTCGGACCCATTCGCACCTCTACAACACCCATAGCCCTTATAACATGCTGACGGGTTATTCCGGGCCGGTCGTTGTAAACAATGTCGCCAAGCAGACCGATCATCCATGCATTGGATCGGTCATGCAATTCCTTGGAATGAGAAGTCCAGACACACCTTCCTTTGTCTGGATGCCTGCATTCACCGGTCACAGTCAGTCCAAGCGACGAGCAGGTCCTTACGGTGGTTTTCTCGGCCATCACTACGATCCATTGTTTACGGTTTATGAACCACAGTTTCGGGAAAACACCTCCAATCGAAACGCACATATCAACCCACCTACTCCTTACGCTGAACCCCTGTTACCAGCACTCGACGCGTTACCCCAGATCACCCTTGACCGATTAGACCGTCGACAGACCTTGCTGGAACAAATTGATGATCAGCGTGATCGATTGGGATCCGACCCGTCTGTGAACAGCCTCTCCTATTTTCAGCAAAAAGCCTTAGAGGTGCTTACCTCGAGCAAAACACGAGATGCCTTCGATCTTACAAAAGAACCCGACAGCGTCAGGAGTCGTTATGGAGAGGATCTTTTTGGATCCTGTGTATTGACGGCCCGAAAGCTGATCGAAGCAGGAGTCAGGTTTGTCGGTTTGACAACGGAATCTCACTTGAATGGAAAAATCGGAGCCGGTCAATGGGATACACATGGCCATAATTTCCAACTACTGAAAAACTTCAATCTACCCATGCTGGATCAATACTACTCAGCCCTGATCGAAGATCTTGACCAGCGCGGTCTACTCGATTCCACACTGGTCATTCTAATGGGAGAAATGGGACGTACACCCAAAATAAATAACAACGCCGGACGCGATCACTGGACCCAGTGCGGCTTTATCCTGTTGACCGGTGGCGGCATTAAGCAAGGTACTATTTACGGTCGCAGTGACAAGCACGCGGCTTGGCCGGTAGACAGGCCGGTTTCCTCTGCCGATCACGTTGCTACCATATACCAATTACTGGGAATCGATCCGACCCAGATGATTTCAGACCAGTCGGGCCGACCGATTCCTGTTGCGCTCGGTGGTGAACCAATCTGGGACGTAATCGCATAACAACCCGATTGCCCCGGTTGCTGCGTTTATATTCCGGCCTATCCCGGGAGACTCATCATGAAGCGCTGGAAAATCCATGGTTACCTGTGCCTTCTCTGTTTTCATCCAATCGCTACTCTGTCTCAAGCCCAGGAGAACCCTCGGACAGGTGGGCCGTACAAACTGCTCGCGGCTGACTTCACGGCCGATGGCAGGTACGACCTTGCGGTTGGATTACATGACCTTGGCATGCTAAGCATCGAACAGGGTAATAATCAGGGACAATTCGAACACCTTTCGATTACTGCCATAAATCGGTGGGAAGGCCCCGGATTTGTCGATGGATCCTTCAACTTAGCAGCCGGAGATCTCGACGGTGACAGCAAACTCGATCTGGCTATTGGATGTCGGGGAAAATTTGTCCTGTTACTCCGTAATCAGGGAAAAGGTCATTTCCGTCCGATGGCCCGTTTCCGGACGGAAAGCGATGCCAAGGGAGTTGCACTAAGAGATTTGGATCAGGACGGGCGGCTTGATCTGGTCTACACGGCACGCGGCACAGGACGAACCGGGGACACTTCCACAGGACGGCTCTATCTGCGCCAAGGACTGGAACCATGGACGTTTCGTGATCCGATCATATTAAAGGCGGGTATTTCTGCTTACTATGTGGAAATAGCGGATCTCAACGATGATGGCTTTCCGGATGTACTGGTACCAAATGAACTCGGAAACACCGTCTCCTTCTGGATCAGTCCCGGTCGTTCTATTTTCACCAGTACTTCCGTTCTCAGACGACAAGTGCTGACCACTACAGGATTCCGAGTGAACGATGTGCGCGCTCGGGACTTCACTGGTGACGGAAAACTGGACATTCTAACCGCAAATTGGGCATCTTCGACTCTTTCACTCTTTACCGGTAATGGTGATGGTACCTTTCAATCCGAACAACAGATGGATGGTGGAAAACACTGCGTCTTCTTCGCAGTTGGAGATTTTGACCGAGATGAAGATCTCGATTTTGCTGTCACCCACTGGACTGAGAATTTTATCCGTGTATTTCTCAACAATGGTTTTGGCCAATTTGATATGCATGCTGATTATCTGACTGCATTGGGCAATTATGGAGTGGTTACCTTCGATGCGGATGGCGACGACAATCTGGACCTTTTAACGGCCAACTACCGTCATCACAGTTTCTCTGTACTGAACGGCAGAGGTGATGGTACTTTCCAACCTGCCAGAACAACGCGTAGACGTTTCAAGCAGACCAAAAAAGGGTTTTTACTTGACCCTTCAGTCCAATAATCACCCTTGTCAGATGCTGATGGTCCCCTCACCACCCGATCCGTCCGTTTGTTTCCACATTTTGATCCAGTATTATTAAGGCGGTAATCATGGGTTATGGAGATTACGAATGCATTCAAGCAGACTGATTCACTTCAGACTGATTCACTTCACACTGATCCTTACATGGGCGGGATTTTCCTATGCGATTCGACCCGTTTGCGCGGAACCACTCACAGAGTTTCACACGATCCTGCCACCTGCAGAACAGCGAATCACTATCTTCTCCCCCGTGCTCTTTCGAACCACTGTGAAAAACCGTCTCAGAACCACCACTCCACGTTATTCCACCCCCCGGATCTCGCCAACATCAGGAAACCAATCGCTGCCATTTTCCTTCACTCCAACACGGAAAGCCAGACCGCACACTCAAGCGGGAAAACTGGTCCCCCTGCCTCAACAGCCTCCCAGTCCCGCAGATAATCCAACGACTTCTGAAAAGGTCAAGCTCGGTAAAATGCTTTTCTTTGATCCCCGGCTTTCCGGAAACAACCAGCTAAGCTGCGCCAGCTGCCACATGCCAGACAAAGCTTTTGGTGATAACAATCGTGTTTCATTGGGTTCTGGCAATAGAGCACTGGAACGCAATACTCCCAGCTGTCTCAACGTCGGATTTTATAACCGTTTATTCTGGGATGGGCGCGCATCTACCCTGGAAAAGCAGGCACTTGAACCTATCTGGTCTTCAGTCGAAATGAACCAGCCTCTCCATGCACTGGAAAAAGAACTCCTGGAAATTCAAGGCTATGCTGACTTGTTCAGAAACGTATTCGACACGCCACCTACCCGGGAAGCTGTCGGCAAAGCACTGGCCGCATTTCAGCGGACACTGATCACCGGGATTTCACCTTTCGACCGTTTCCTCATGGGAGACAAGAATGCACTTTCCAAGAACGCCAAAGCAGGACTCGAACTGTTTCGAGGGGAGGCTGGCTGTATCGCGTGTCATCATGGTCCTCTTTTGAGTGATGAACAATTTTACCATCTGGGCGTCTCGTATCGTGACATGGGAAGATCCCAGATCACCGGGAATAAAGACGATCGTTTCCGATTCCGTACTCCCAGTCTGCGCAGCATTGCGGAAACCGGGCCTTATATGCATGACGGTTCAATCGAGACGCTGGAAGATGTCGTCCTTTTCTATTACCGTGGAGTCCCCGACTCCGGCACTGACATCAAAGCACTACGATCACAGAGCATCTCTGAGGTCGACCTGCTGGTTGCGATGCTCAGATCCCTGTCGGGCCCACTTCCCGACATCACACCACCTCTGCTCCCGTAGCCCCCAGGGGTTGCCAGACGGTGCCCACTCAGGAACCGTTACCACTTCTCATCACAGAGTCAGACGTAAACCTGCCATGGTGTCTTCAGTCAACTGTGCGGCCAATTCGCTTATCAGATTTCTTCGAGACGCTGACGTGAGTCTCCAAACTGTTCGTGACGTACTCCGTACTTATCCATCAGTGAAAGGTACAGGCTGCACATCTTTCGATTTGACTTCTCACGGTAATCCAGAATACGACCGGTTTCGAGCTTGCCCCCTCCGCGACCGACGATCACCAGAGGAAGCTGGCTCGAATCGTGACTTCCCGTCATCATACTGGAACAGAACAACAGTATCGAATTGTCCAGTGCCGTGCGTTCTCCCTCCTGAATTGCATCCAGTTTACGTGCTATATATGCGAGCTGAGACGTGCAAAGTCGATTGACGTTGAGCCAAGCTTCTGATATCTCCGTTCCTCGATCAGAATGAGATAATTCATGGTGCCCACGTCCATTGTTATCCAACTGGGGAAATCGCATATACGAATGGTCATTACAAAGTTTCAGAGTACTGACACGTGTCGCATCCGTCTGGAAACCGAGTACCATGATGTCACACATCAAACGCATGTGTTCCTCAATATTCTGAGGAAGACCCTCGTCAGGTCGGGCCACGTCAGGCTGCGTGATGGTCGGCCGCCAGCCTTGAAGCTCACCACGGTTTCCAGCCCGTTCGATACGCCGCTCTACTTCGCGCACAGAACTGAAATATTCATCGAGCCTCTGCAGATCGCGCCCACTGACCCGAAGTCGCAACGACCTGGCGCTTTCTCCAACAGAATCAAGAACACTTTTTTCACCGCGGCTGGCCGTATCTTTAAACAGCCTGTCGAAAGCCAGAGCTGGATATAACTCAAGAGGAGTCGGTGTTGTAGCCGAAGTCCATGAAATATGTGAGCTGTAGAGCATGGAATAGTTTTTATGCACACCGGGATTTGATTTTTCACACCCCAGAACCAGGTTGGAAACTTTGGTGTCCTGCCCATACGAGTTAGCCAGTACCTGATCGATACTGGTTCCGCTTCGGATCTCCCCCCCAGATGCCAGAGGGGCTCCGGAAAGCAGATTACCGGTCTGGGAGCTATGAATGTTCCCTTTGAGAGACTCGGCATTGTATAGACCGCTGACAAACAACAACTTCTCACGAAAATCGTGGAGTGGGTCCAGCGCACGTCCCAGTTCCATCTCATGGCCGTTACCTGAGGCCCACCACTGTCCACGGTGAAATCCGCTTCCCGAAAACAGAACACCAAACCGGATCGGCGCTTCACTGTTGTTATCACGAGAAATCGACTCTTCTCCCCATACTGGCCGGGATTCAAGCCAAGGTAATGCCATGGAAACCCCCGCACCGTGCAGGAAGGTCCTACGAGTACACGGATTGAACATGTTAAGACTCCTTATGCATGGGCTTTCCGCGAATTTCACGAAACTGGTCACTCGATACTATTGTTTCGATTAGCACAGAAAAATGATAGTCATTTTCAGACAGACGGAGCATCATCTCATCGATCAGCAATTTGTCGGACAACTGTACAGAACGTCCCAGGGCATAGCCGAGCAATTTTTTACAAAACTGGTAAACAAAGGAGTCACGACGGTCCTTGAGAAGATACTCCCGCAGACCATCCAAGCCCTCAATCTGTGTGCCATCTTCCAAAGTCGTTTGAGTATCTATTTTATGACCCGTTGAATCCGTATCTCGAAAGCGGCCGATGGCATCAAAACTATCCAAAACGAACCCATAAGGGTCGATGCGATCATGACATTTCGCACAAGCTGCAACGGTGGTGTGCTGTTCAAACATAGCTCGCTCGGACAGGCCGTTGGGAATGCTGCCTGGCAGTTCGGGCACTTCTTTAGGCGGACGCGGCATTCGGTTACCAAGCAGGGTCTCGAAAATAAAGTTGCCACGTAAAATTGGATTGGATCTTGATGCACCTGACTGTCTGGACAGAAAGGTAGCTTGACCAAGAAGACCTCCTCGCTGGTACTGGCGCACCTTGTCCACCCTGCGCCACTCGGATCCACTTACCTCTTTGATTCCGTAGTGCTCCGCCAGTGAAGCGTTTACAAAAACATGATCTGCGTCAATGATACTTAGAATAGACCGGTCACTCTGAAAAAGGTCGGTAAAAAAGAGAATGGACTCTTCGTACATATCAGCACGAAGCTCAGCAAATCGTGGAAAGTGCACCTCGCTTTTTTCATCCAGTTGATCGAACTCGCGAATCTGAAGCCACTGACAAGCAAACTCGATCGCCAGTCGACGTATCCGATCATCTTTCAACATGCGTCGTGCGTGATCAAGCAGCCTGCCTGGATCTACCAACCGTAGTGCATCTGCATCTGCACGCAACGGGTCATCCGGCATCGTCGACCATAGAAAATAGCTGAGCCGACTGGCCAGCTCATGGTTTGAAACCGGATGCGAAGATGGCTGGTCCGATGAACTGGAATTCGCAAAGGACGTTGCCAGTAACCGTCGATCCTCTAGCCGATAAAGAAATTCGGGTGCTGTCAGAACACGCACGAGCGTTAAACGAAATGCCTCTTCATGAGGCACTTCTTCTTTACGCAGTGTCTGATACAGCATTCGGAGGCCCTTTGCCTCGAGTTCTTCCAGGGGACGTCGATACGCCCTTGTTGCGAATGCGATCAGGCTTTGCAGCTGCGGTGCTTCATTCTCTATCAAGGTTTTCCGAAACAGCTCAGCCCGATCCATAAATGGTTCACTTAACGGTTTCATCGATTGATACTGCACAAGTTCGTTCGGCCCCTTGTTAAGATTACTGCTCATAGTCTCCAGAAGCAGTTCCAAAGCATCCGCATGCAACAGAGCACTATGGCTGACATAATGAAATTCATCCCATAGCTGATCCAATTCTGTACGTTCTCGTTCGTCGAGCATCAATCGCACAAAATGATCATCCTCTCGATAAAACAATGTCAGAGTCAAAACTTCATCAATCGGAACGATCTGCGTATAGCATATCGCTGCCGGAAACAGACTGCGGTGTTCTTCCATCGATCTCGAAAATCGCTTTCGAATATCACTTTTTTCCCCGACAACAATCGGTCGCAAAAAGGAGACCGCTCGACTGTCCGAGAACACCTGAGTAACGGTAGAAAAGTCGACAATACACTCACTGGACAACAGTCCTGGTGATAGGCAATCCGGTTCATCAGAAGTCACTTCAACCTGTACGCTGCCTCGATTCACCGATTCATCGGACAGAACCATCGTGGTTACAAATTCCCGTCCCGAGGCAATATGAGCTGGAATTTGAATCGGGATAACCGCAGGTGCAGAGGCGGAAAAAGAATCTGGAACGGTCTTTTGATTTCTGGAGAATTTTGAAAACAGCAGAGCTACATCGAGTCCTTCGATGTCTTCAAGCAGAATATCTGGCATATCCTCAGTAACCAGTCTCGGTTGTTGAAAGCGAACATGATCATGTTCGTTACCGTCGCCCGCATCCGTAAGAACAAGATAAAAAATGACGTCCTCTTCGTCCTCATTGTCCGTACGTTTCGGTATCGGAAAACGCAATTCCTGGCTGCTTACCAGAGGATCCTTCGGTTCCATCCATCGTGTGGGACCGCCGGTCCTTCCAATCAGACCTACCGGACCAAAAGTCCATAGCCCCCTTTGCCACGATGTTACCTCATTTATCAGAACAGACACCTCTTTTACTGTCGCCTCCTGCCAGCGTGCCCGCAGGTCATCCATCAGATCTGACGGTATTTGAGAAGTAAGCGCCTTCCAGAGTGTTTTCAGATAACGGGTACTCAATCCGCGTTCTTGAGCCACATCAACAAACGTTCTGGAACCCGATGCCAACGCATCACGCTCAGCAATTGTGGCGATAAAGTACTCCTTCAGAGGCAACTGACCTGTCTTGCCAATACGCAAATCACCATGAACATTCTTATTGCCGACTTCTTTTCCGGTACCCAGGATAATCGTTTGCGAATAGCGACTGTAAAAACTGCGAATCTTCGCCAGCAATTCGTCTGTCCAGTCTCGACGGGTCTGATAGGGCGAGAACCGAAATCCCTGTGGTAACAAAACCACGTGTCTCGCCGTTTCCTGAGCTGCATCGAGGTATTTTCGAAATAATGCTGGAGACATAACCAGTGCATTTCCGGTATTGGTAAACCCCTCACCAGCTGCCCCATCCGAAGGAAACTCACGTGCCGGATCAAGGGTTGAAATTTGAGTCAGCTCACGCAGAGTATACGTATACTCAGCATTGTTGAGCCGACGTAATACCACAGGGCCGGGATCACCCGCCTGTGCTCGAGCCTCGGTATTCAGATAGCCACTCACCCAGTTGCGAAGCATCCGGAACTGCGAAGGTGAAGGTTGTGTGCTGTCTGCAGGAGGCATCTCCTTCATTCTCAGCATGTCATCAACTTTTTGCCAGACGGCAGAATCCAGCCGGACATGGTGGAACTGGCCAAAACGCTCAAGATCCAGCTCGCCTTCTTTCTCTTGAGTGGAGTGACAATCGGTGCAAAACTGTTTGAGTAACGGCAGTACTTCGTGCTGGTAGACTACTGCCAGATCCTCAAACGATTGATCTTGTTGACCGAACACCTGGTCTGGGATGAGAGGGCCCAGCAAGACCATCCAACCGCCTGCCCATAGCATGAGGATCACCACGCTGCGTCGCTCGCTCGCATTGATCCGTAAATCTCCGACTGTTTTCATGGCAGCCTCACGGTATTTCCTCTGTTTACGGTATGCTTATCATACAGCAATTTGAGTTTTCATTTCCTCTCTGATTCTCTTTCTTCGTTCACCTTACTCCCGTAATATCCGGGGACCCAACATCCTTGATCCCGCTCGGAAATTCATAAAACAGCAGTCCGAATTGCTGATTCATGCCAGTATTTCTCGCACGACATGTCCATGTACATCGGTCAGCCTTCGCTGCAAGCCATTATGGTAGTAAGTAAGCTGCTCATGGTCGATTCCAAGCAGATACATGAGTGTTGCATGAACATCGTGAACCGTTAACGGGTTCTCTTCCGCGCGAAATCCAAAGGAATCAGTAGCACCATAAGACATGCCTCCCTTGAGTCCTGCTCCGGCCATCCACACGGTGAATCCTTCAGGGTTATGGTCACGACCGGTGTTTCCAAGCTGAAACATGGGCATCCGTCCAAACTCGGTGCACAACATGACCAGGGTATTTTGCAACAGACCACGCTGCTTTAAATCTTTGAGCAGTCCTGCTACGGGTTGGTCAAGAATCTCGGCATGTCCAGGAACCAGGTCCGACATTGAATTGTGCGTATCCCAGTTAAGTCTTCCGGCAGACGCGTAGGCCCCATTAAATAACTGGACAAATCGAACTCCATCTTCCACCAGCCGTCTGGCCAGAATACAGTTTCGAGCAAAATCCGCTTTAAGCGGATTCTTTGAATCCACACCGTATAATCGGTGAATGTGTTCTGGCTCTTTATCAACGGCCGTCACACCGGGTACGGACAACTGCATTCGCGCAGCCAGCTCATAGCTGGAAATACGTGCCGCCAGATCGGTGTCACCCCGATAACGCAGCTGTTTCTGTTGATTAAAACGCTGCAACACATCCAGCAACACACGGTCCTTAACAGAATTGCTCCCCACAGGCGGTGTCAAATGACGAACGGGTCTAGTCGAACTGAAAGCAGTCCCTTGAAAAGCAGCTGGTAGAAAACCATTTGTCCAGTTATTGATACCTGACTGCGGAGTACCTCGTGGATCCTCAATAGCAACAAAAGCCGGTAAGTCACGATTTTCCGTCCCCAGAGCGTACGATACCCATGCCCCCATGCCGGGGTATCCCTCGCGGTTAAACCCCGTGGACATGAGATTTTCTCCCGGGCCGTGCGTGCTGGACTTGGTGGTCACCGAGTGCAGGAACGTCATATCATCCACACAATCAGCCAGGTAAGGAATAATGTCAGAAATCATTTTCCCACATTTCCCTCGTGGGCGAAATTTCCACAAAGGTTGATGCAGGGCTCCATTTTCGCCCTGAAATGAGATCAGGCGTTCGTTACCAGGAAGCGGTTTACCATGGTATCGAATCAGTTCTGGCTTAAATTCCCAGAAGTCCACATGACTCAGCGCTCCGGCACAAAACACGACTATTACATTTCGGGCACGCGCCCGTTTTTGAGGCAGACGCGGACGGAATGGATCCGAGGAATCAATGGGGACACTACCTTCCGCCATGAGATCCTGTTCGCAAAGCAGAGATGCCAGCGCTATGCTGCTGATACCGTTTCGAGCATGGGCAATAAAGTCACGTCGATTGAGCAGATGTGTCCGCATAGTCTCACTGTACCTTTCCGGAAAAAACATCCCGGTCGATATTTTCGCCATCCGGCCGGTCCTGATTTGATCGAGAATACCCCAGACGCGTTCCTTTAATTGACAAAAACAAATTCATTGGAATTAAACAGCAACCGGCACAACGGTGCGAGTCCCTGATCACGCACCACCGGTTTCAGCAACTCCTGTTCACGGTCACTTGCTGGTCGACCCAGTAGCCGGTAAACCGCCGCATTTACCCGCTCTGACGTATCTGCATCTTTCGGTATCTGAGACTGAATCAACGCTGCGGTGAAATGGGCTTGCCGACTTACAAATTGACTGTTAAACAGACTCAATGCTTGAACGGATGTCGTAGACTGGAATCGTTTCGGAGTCATCTGACTCGCATCTGGACAATCAAAAGCACCAAAAATACCGGGGGTTTCCAGTCGTATTTTCTTTCCATAGATCATCCGTCTCCAACCTGATTCATCAAACGTTTCTCGCGTCACACGTCTTACAAAAGCGTTCTCACTTGTCTTAAAAAAACTGAATCCCGGGCCATATCGTTTCAAATTTAGTTTACCACTGGTGGCAAGAATCGAATCACGTATCACCTCGGCTTCCAGCCTTCGAGGGGGAAACCGCCACAGCAAACGCACACCAGCATCTTTTTTCAATCCTGCTTCATGTGTAAAACTGGCTTGTCCAAACGTAGCCGACTGCAGGATTTTTTTATGGACGGATTTCAGTGACCATCGCTGGTCCAGCAAATAGGTCGCCAGCCAATCCAGCAAACCCGGATGAGTCGGGTAACTCCCATTGAATCCGAAATCAGATGGAGTATCCACAATTCCGGTCCCAAAGTGATACTGCCAGATCCGATTTACGATAACCCGGGCGATCAATGGATTAGACGGATCGGTAATAACACGCGCCAGTCGGGCGCGTCGTTCCTGTTCCGAAGCTGTCACAGGCAAGTTCAGATCACCGAGAATTTGGGGAATATTGGGTTCGACCTGCCTGCCTTTCTGAAAAGGGTCACCTCCCCGCAAGATGTACGTAGCTGGTGATTCCACGAAAGAACCAATGTCCACCTGATACCCGGAACGAAGTGACTTGTATTGCGTATTCAGATTTCGCGCTGCCTGGTTGGCTTCTACAAGCGCTGCAGTCTGGCTGGGATCTACACCGTTTAATTCCACCTGATCGACGGTACGCTGGTCGTGCATATGAATCATGCGGTCACGTGAATCGACGATCTCTATCCATCTTCCGTCCGGTGTTTTTACATCCATACGATAGTCGACCGGCACCGACTGCCCGCGTGGCTTCACAACGATCCGGTTCACCTCGAATGGCTGCTGGAAATAAATGTTGACCCAAACTCCGGACTGACTGACCGCGTTAAAATAAAGGAACAGTTGCCGCTGTCCATCCAGTAGTGTCTCAGCCGTTTTTCCCTGATTGGCTGCTATCGTGGGTGAAGACTCTGCCCAAGCACCCAAATCCCGGTGTGCTACATTAACACTTGGAGTATCGTCTTTTGCCGTTGACCATACTTCAATATCATCGAGCTGGACTGCCCCACCGTCGTGTGTAGCCTCAATACGAATGCGAATCCCCTTGGCCTGAATAGGA
>CAXEIY010000299.1:0-32671 GCA_963996245.1 uncultured Planctomycetia bacterium
AGTCCTACGTAGAACGGGCCGTCCAGGCTTCCCGTGAGGGTGAGGAACTGATGGTCAAATCGTTCGTTTTCATCGGGTGTAAGCATGAGACGGGCAGGTGTCCAGTGGATGAAATCGTCACTGGTCGAATAGGCGTGTGAGCGAATGTGCCGATGGTCACCCGTACCGTAAATCTCGGGAGCAAGGCCGTGCCCGGGCCGTGGCCATAAAAGGTATTTCTGGATGTTAGGATCCCATCCCATCAGCGTTGGGCCATCACCGAGGTTACGGCCATGTCGGATAACCGGGTTGCCTGGATGCTCGGTCCAGTGCAGGCCATCTGGTGAAAATGCCACAACGGCACCTCCTGTATGGTTAGCTCGGGGTCCGTCGTATTCACCCATAGCCTTATAACGACGTAGTGGATTCGGGTCGTTTGGGTCTTTCATCACGCTGGAATAACTGGGATCGTTCCATACCGTGATGATGTTGTTTTTTTTATTCCCTCCAAATTCGTGAATTCCCAATTCGGGCTTTTCCCAGTTGTATCCATCCCGGGAAATGGCGTAACACCATGGAAAACGACCGTCGGGATCGGCTGCGGTGGCATACCACATTTTGAATAGATTTTCTTGTTCATCATATAACACCGCCTGCCCTGAAAGTCGCACTCCCTGCTTGCGTTCCCACGGTCGATCAGCCACGAGCACCGGGTTTTTTGAATACGTCTCTGGTTGCGTCATTACCGGACGTATTTTACTGGCCTCGAACAGCAGGAAATTGTCCAGAAAAGTTTGTTTCGCGCTGCCGACATCAATGATTCCCGGTACCGGTCGGCTTGCAGGGGTGAACAGGCGGTCATCACCACGAACGGATTTTGTGGTCATGATTGCAGCACAGCTCTGCAAGAAATTACGACGTTTCATGGTCACATTGCTCCAGATGAGGTAGAGGGATATTTGTTTTTGGAATATTTATTTTATCAAATATCATAAATGACTCTCAACTGCTTGGAGTGTACGGCCCAACGGAGTTATCGTAACAGCACAATCATCCGATGCGTTTACGGTAGATGGCCCCGCGCCACTTCTTTCGATCAGAGTGGATTTGGTACTCAGCAGGATTCCGTGTTGGACAAGACACAAGAGTTTCTCCACGGCGAATTGCGATCCGTTTAATGTCAGTCGAAACCCGGATTGGAATGTTGAAGGATCACCGGTCTTTCGGAGTGGCGGCCACGGTTATTTTTCAGGTGAGGTTCCGATGGTATGGTTGGAGCATGTCGGCACGTGTTCTTGTTACGGGAAAGGCGGATAGCCAAGAGAGGAAATAGCGTTTCAAGGTTCCTTGTTTCAAGCCATTGACAGACGAATGGAGAGGCCACCTGCTTCCGTGTCGGGATATTGGACTGGAACCATACCATTTGTTATAAGTGCGTTCGCAAATGCTTTTTTATTTCCCCGTACACCTCCAGGAAATCTCATGCCTAAAACAAGAACGGAATCCACCCTGTATTCACGCCTGAATCGAACGGCACATTTTCTTTTCCATTCCAGCTGGAACAGTAAAAGTTTCATCGGGGGTGGTATGGTCATGGTTGTTCTCATGGGAACTTCTTTTGTGTCACAGGCTGATGAAAGGGAACAGTTATTAAAAAATCTCAGTTATTTTCAAGGTAACTGGCATATCGAGTCGTCAGAAGGCAATACCACGACCACCGAGCAAGCCAAATGTATTGGTAGTGTCGGAAACTGCAATATATGGATTGGTGAAAGCGGAACCTTCCTTTTTGGTTATGATCCAAAAACAAAAAGCATGAAAGGTGTAGGGCATTTTGAAGATGGCAGTCGTTTTGAGAGAGTGGTGAAGGAACCGA
Organism: uncultured Planctomycetia bacterium; assembly: GCA_963996245.1. Lineage (GTDB taxonomy): Bacteria > Planctomycetota > Planctomycetia > CAXEIY01 > CAXEIY01 > CAXEIY01. The sequence goes on from CAXEIY010000299.1 coordinate 1,856, forward strand.
ATACGGAACCAGTTGTAGCGGGAACCAAAATGACTTTTTACGATACCATCTGGCATCTAGATGGCACGATCACCTACTCCACAGTCCTTTTTACCTGTCTCGGGCCAGATAGTTTTCACGAAGTAACCCAGAGAAAAGATCAGGATGGTAAGAAACTTCCGAACATTACCGGTGTCTTGAAACGTGTTAAGTGAGCCGGGGTAGTGTTGTTATTTCCAGTGAGATCAATCGATCCGCAGGTCAGAGGCCGCGTTTCCATAGGAACGGGCATTGCTTCCTGTCAGGAATCAGGTTTGGGAGTCCGAAAAATAGGTGCAATACGTGAGCTTATCAGTGGAACTGCTTGATGGAAGTGATCGTTGCCGGGACTAAACCGGATGAATCAAGCAGAGTGATCGGGCCCCTGGAACGAAAGATCGCTTCATGAAAACCGTCGATGTGGAATTTCCTTCACGGAAACGGTCTTCACCGCGACTATGGACCGTTTTTTTTATTTTGGTTGCGGGGATTGCTGCGCAGTCTCTTGTGGGTGGTGTCATCGGAGGATTTTTCACCGCGTTGAGTCTTTTCCACTCCAATTTCCAGGTAACCGATAAATCCATTGGAATGCCGAGTGTAGATAGGGATGCATTACAGCAAGAGTTACTGGGAAATCCGAATTTTTTCTTTGCTATTGTGGTCGGTTCACAATTGGCGCTTCTTGCTGTTTTGGTAACCGCAACCTGTCTATCAAAAGTTCCCTGGAAAGCGCGTTTGAATTTTGGCTGGGGAGACGTTTCGCTTCGGTTAGTCCCATTGTGGTGCCTTGCCTGTCTTGGGTGTGGAGTAGTCGGTGACTGGCTGGTGCTTGTTGTCGAGTGGCTTGGTGTTCTGGATCCGAGTCAGTCTTCCTACCTAGAGACGTTTGAACGCCTGGCAGAGAATCTGTCTGTTGAACAGGCAGTTGTCTTTGTTGTTTTGATATCCGTTTTGCCTGGCTTTGTCGAAGAAATGTTCTTCCGTGGATATATACAGACTCGCCTGGTTAAGCGGTGGCCACCATGGCAGTCGGTCTCTCTGTGCAGCTTTATTTTTGCAGCCTATCACATGGAGCCTCTGCAGAGTGTGGCACTGATACCGCTTGCTTTATGGTTGGGATTTCTGGCTTATCGTGTTGACGGAATTCTCCCGTCCATTACCTGTCATCTGTTTAATAATTTTATTTCAGCATTGCTTATCGTATCCCTCGGCCCGGGAATTATAGACTCAGAAGTGACCCCGGGTATGGTCGGGTACTGGATATTTGCGATATTTTGTCTGAGTACAGCTGTTGTGATGTTACTCAGAACTACGGTGTCAAAATCGCTGCAACCAATCAGTGACGTTGATGTCGAAGAATACGATGCGACATATCCGCATGGATAGATCAGTCTAACGGAGTGTATGCACAAAAAACTATGTTTTCATGTTGCGCCATTATCTCGCTGTTGGATTACATTTCACAGAATAGGATCTTATATTCTGGTCCGATACCGTTACGCTTTTTGTGGGTGTATCGACATTCGAAAGATTGGAAAAGAAGACCATCTTTTTTGCTTCGCCATGTGTTTCTCTATACGAGTACATTGGATTCAGGAGTAACATGGTCTAACATAACCAGCCAGAATACAGAAAGTCGATATGATGGGAACCTGCCATGCTCAAAAATCTGGATCCACTCCTTACTCCTGACCTGCTTTATGCGTTGCGCGCCATGGGACATGGAGATATTCTGACTCTTGTAGACAGTAATTTCCCAGCGGATTCCGTATCGACTTCAACGGTGCACGGTGAAGTGATCCGATTGGATGGTGTTGGTATTCCGGAAGTTGCGCAGGCTCTTTTCTCCGTGTTTCCGTTGGATAGTTATGTTGAAACGCCCATTCGGCATATGCAGGTGGTAGGAGAACCGGAGGCCACACTCGAAATCCACCATGAGCTGTACCAGATAGCCGTAAACAATTCCGGGCGTGAATGGAAAATGGGGTCGATTGAGCGGCACGAATTCTATGAACAGGCTGGTAAAACTTATGCTGTAGTGGCTACTTCAGAACGGCGACCCTACGGTTGTTTTCTGATAACTAAAGGAGTAGTTGGTCCGGATGGGGATGTGGTGTAGAGAGGGGTATTGGGTCAACAATCAATCAGGCAAGGGACTTTATGGATCTGGGATTAGACAACAAATGTGTACTGGTCACGGGTGGAGCGAAGGGTATCGGTGCTGCGACCGTTGAGTTGTTTGCCTCGGAAGGCTGTCAGGTAGCATTGGTGGACCGGGATGTGAAAAACGGATCCGAGTTGGCGCAGGTGCTGGGTCCCGAGGTAACATTTGTCGAAGCGGATCTTATGACAGCTGAAGCGTGCCAGGCGGCAGTAAATCAGACTGTTTCGTGTTTCGGAGGCTTGGACATTCTGGTGAACAACGCCGGGTTCAATGACGGCCTTGGCCTGGAAGCCTCTCCGGAAGACTTCATGGTTGCCGTAAGAGGTAATCTTTTACATGTCTATGCCATGATGCATTATGCATTGCCGAAATTGCGAAAAGGGCCGGGATGTGTTGTTAATCTTGGTTCCAAGGTATCCGTTACAGGTCAGGGACACACTTCCGCCTATGCCGCGGCGAAAGGTGCCATTACCGCACTGACCCGTGAGTGGGCTGTGGCGCTGGCTGCAGAGGAGATTCGTGTCAACTGTGTGATGCCCGCGGAATGTATCACGGATCAGTACGAGCAGTTCTTCCAGCTTCAGAGTAATCCCGAAGCTACCCGCAAGGCAGTCGGAGATCTGGTGCCTCTCGGCCGAAGGCTGACGACGCCGGAAGAAGTAGCTCAAACCATTGTCTTTTTGGCTTCCGGAAAAGCATCCCATACGACTGGACAACTCATCTTTGTAGATGGGGGCTATACCCACTTTGATCGGGCTGTAGGGCATGACCACAGTAAATGGTAATCGCACCGTGTTTTCTGTCTGGGGTTCGAGTTACCGCCGCTAACAGAAATCGCGTTGCGATTACACTGGTTAATGAGGGTATTAACGTTCTTGATCGATGCGTGCCAGGCCATAAGGAGGCAGTTGAATTGCCAGTTTATGATCCGATACAGAGAAAGGTGTTCCTGGTCGGGTACGAAATGCCTCGGGATCGCGTCTGGCCATGCTGCTATTGGACTGGTTGACAGAAAAGACATTTGCCGTACCGGGGGTCAGGCCTTCGATGACCAGTGACTGAGGTTGATCGGTCAGGTTTGCCAGTAGCAGACGCAATCGGTTTTCTTTGGACAAGATCAAACCTACTGCGGACATAGGTTGACTGGACTGGACCTTACCCACCTCGCCGCCAGTGAAATCAGCGACCTCTCTCAGTATGTGGTAAATCGGAAAAACTTCATCCGGCCGGGACTGAAAAACAGGTGGTAAGGGGATTGTTCTGTCCGGTGCCATGATCCCTTTCCATCCTACTGTTTCGTAGTAGGTGAGTGCTTCGACACCTGCTTCTGACAGGTATTTGATACTGCCCAGAGTCCAGCCTGCAGCAAACAGTGAGGATTGTCTAAGTCCGTCTACGTCAGATGGTAATTCTCCCTCTAGAGGCGGCTGACTTACCACCTGATACTTGAGGGTAATCGGGCTGATTATCAGCCTGTGTTTACCGATAAACTGTCGGGCACTGTGGACGGTATCCCCTTGAATGGCGAGGGTTTCAATCATAGTCAGGTTGTCGTGGGCATGACACTGAGGGTTGAGACCGTATGAAACCAGCTGCAGGTTTGGGTCCTTTGGACGATTACGATTCAGATCCGTGAAGTGATGTGTTTCACCAACTCCTATCATCGCTTTTTGTTTATGGTCATTTAAAAATCCTCTTGTCAACTGAATGGTATGGGCGTTTGCTGCCATTACGAACCAGGCGGTAACTGGGGGGTGAGTTGTTTGTACCGCTGAGGCCAGTTTTTCCAGTTCTTTTTCCGGATGCTCGCCAAACTGAAGGGCAACGTGCAGTCCGATTCCCAGTGCCTTGGCCTGGTGCGTAGCCTGAGTGAGAATTTCTGTTAGTGGATCGGTTACGAGATTCAAGGCAACACGCAGGTGATCCAGATTTAATTGTCGCAAACGTGCCAGTTGAAGGTCGGACAGTTCGCTTACCTGACTGGATGTCTGCAGGCCGATTCCAGGTAGTCGGCGCATCCCATGGCTTTGATCCGATATCGTAATTGCGATGTTGTTCTGTGCCAAGGGTGCAGGAGGTGAAGGAAGCAAACGTTTTGGCGCCCCCGGAACGACTTTGCGGTGAATGCCAAATTGTATCTGTTGTTTGATTTTGGTTCCTTGGGCCACTTGAACCGGGAATGGGAGCTCCAGGGGAGTGCAGTAAGTTTTGAAGGATGCATCGGTCCAGTTACGCTGGTCTTCCATTTCAAAAACATCGCCCTCACAACGCACTTCTGCCCATATGTCCTCGGTTACATTGTGGGAAATGACGCGGATGTTCTTTGCGGGTTGGTGAGGTGATATGAAACTGGGAAAATGACCGGCTTTCTTGTTACCGTGGATATCTTCGATCAACCATGGCTGACCGGCAGCAGAGGGACCATGCAATACACAGAAACCAAGACGGTTACGTAAAAAAGTAGATTGGGCTTCACCGTCAAAAGTAAATACGACTCGGCCTTCTTCCGTACCGGTAATCGTTCCCTTCCAGGTGAAGTCGATGTCCCGTTCCTGACACGTGACGTCAAACTGCAGTGTGAAATGGTTACCGCCATCATTCAATTTTAACCCGGTTACTTTGGTAGCAAGTGTTCCCCAGAACTGATTGCGTACCGGAGCATTAATCCCATGCAACACTTCCTTACGGCCATACCGGACAAAACGCAGCATGGCATTTTCAACGTCGAATACCATCGTAAGTGGTCCCGCGCGAAGTGGAATGAGTTCCTCGGCAGAAGCGCGATTCATTGAGAAAGAAGTCAACAAGAGCAGCAACGCAACCGTAGATGTGAGTTTCATGGGAAGTCACTCTCATGTAATGGCACGGGAGGAGATTCGGTTAAGGTTCTGGCCGCAGCAGGTGGACCCAGCTCGGAACAGCACAACCATTGCTTTTGAACGATAAGTAAAACGAGAACGAGTTAAAAGCATAACCCGGGCCTGTGCAGAGTGCCAATGTTAACGGAGGTTGAATGATATCCGGGGCCCGCTGAGCAGAGCTGGTCTCTAACCGATGGACACCACCGATGCAGTTGTCAGTTGTTGTCATCCGGTTCAACACCAGGAATGTTTAGATTGCCATATGTTTTCTTCCATGATTGGGAGGGCCTGTTTGAAAATCCGGAATCAATATTCAGTGCATGGCACGTTGAAGCAATCTGGTCACAGGTTGTTTCGTCCAGTTCGATTCCGGTGCGAATCCTTTCTGCTTTCGTTCGAAGTTCAGGTTCCCCTGGCATGAGGATCTCACCGTTTGGCATGCGTGTCCGTGATTGTTTTACGAAATCAATGTAGCGATTGACTTCCGGAAAAAAATAATCCTTATCTATAAAATGCTGTGGGTTCAGGATGATCGATAACATTCCATTGGCTACCCGGTCGGCATTTTTTGGGTTACTGCAGGATCCGCCGGTCAGGGCTCCGGCAAGGATTTCAATGATCATGGAAAGTCCATATCCCTTGTGTCCGGCTATTGGGAGTATGGAGCCTGGTGGATCACCATAAAAGATGGAAGGGTCCCGTGTAGGATTGCCATTTCCATCAATCAAGCAGTTTTCTGGTACAGGTACACCCTTATTGAGGGCAACACGTACTTTTCCTTCTGCGATGGCAGCAGCTGACATATCCAACAGCAACGGGGGCGCGTTTTCGATGGGAACGGCGGCTGCGACAGGATTAACAGACAATCTTCGTTCTACACCTCCGTACGGTGCAACGAGCATGCCTGCGCCGCTGGTGTTTACGAAATGTACAGCGATCATTCCCGCGTTGGCGGCCATCAATGGCCAGTCACCAATACGACCAAGATGACCGGCGTTACGCAGTGCGACAACGGCTACTCCTTCTTGAGAAGCCTTTTCAATTCCACGTTCCATAGTTTGATAACCGATGGACTGCCCCAGGCCGAATTGTCCGTCGATTACTAGCACGGGTCCGTTATCAACCGATATGGATATGGTCTGGTTGGGGAGGACCTTTTTTTCCTGTAACCATTGCACGTATGTCGGAATACGAATCACGCCATGTGAATCGTGACCTACCAGGTTCGACTCTACCAGCAGCATCGCAACGCGTTCGGCTTCCTCCAGCCCACATCCGGCAGCTGAAAATATTCGTTTGGTTAATTCTCTGAGATCGTTATGGGCAAATAGCATGAGGGCACTCTATCGATGTATTTGAACATTTAGGGCATGTTATTAAGCAGAGTGAAAGGACGGTTGATATCCGACCAGGGCAAGGGGATGGTTGACGGTAGATTAACTCAAGCCCATTCAATCGGGGAGATTGTTTTGTGCCGTAGACATCAGTAGTAGACCAGATCAGGCGTCTTTTCTGGTGGAACAGCTGTTTTCTTATAACAGGTAAGAGTAATCGTCAAGGGGCGTCCTGCCTGTCTGGAAAACGTTCAGAATATTCTCAGAAGCAAATTCATAACTCGCTAGATGACCGTGGTTTATGCTGGTCAGAATTCGTCTGTAGCTCCGGTAATTACGATCGCCAAAATTCCCAAGAATCAAGGTACAGGAGGCCCGGCATCGCAGCAAGGATTTCACATCGTAGTTCCCGTGGTTTGTGATCGCCTTTCTTCATCGCTACTTGTATCATATCGCTGCGTGCTTAGGAAAAGATGCGGTTTTTATGAATGTTCAAACCGTGATAGATGTTCTTGAAAACAAGATCATTCCAATACGGGAAACGCCCGGCAGCATAGGTATTGATAAGGTTTATACAGCTTCATGCCCGTTCCCATCAGCCGGTTGAAACGGCGAGCCAGTATCAATCCGGCTGTAATTCAAATACGGAGCTGAGGAGTGTTTCGGCGCGTTATCTGCTTTGCAATCAAAACGGGTCAGCCATTCCAGTCAGTCTGAACAACCGTGACATGTTTTTCGAGGAGAGTGCCCGATGCAACGTCGCGAATTTCTGCAATCTTTGAGTACCGCTGCTCCAGCTGTCGCAGGCGAAGCGGCGTTGACTGCAGCTGAGAATACCCTGGTGTCAATCACCGCAGAGCCACGTGTTCTGCTGTACGACGATGGCCGTCACGCTGCACCTCTGTATCAGTTTGCTCCTCCCTTGACTCCGGAAGATTTTCTGATCACCGTTGACCAGCTCGTTGGCAGCGGGGCAGACACGCTTGTTTATCAAGCCGGGCTCGAAGGTGGAGTAGCGCTCTATGACAGTCACGTTGCTCAGAAGTGGGGAGACAATGTCAAACAATGGACACACCCGGTCTGGTATCGAGCCGGTCGACATCTGAAGCAACTCATTGAAGACGGACATGATCCACTCACTTTATTATGCGATCGATGTCATGAAAAAAGACTGTTCTTAATTGCGTCGAATACATTTTCGTTGATTGGAGGTGACCGGGAAACGGACGGAGGCCTGGGAAGAAAGTCTGATTTCGCCTATGACCATAAACAATTCGAAGTAGGAGAAGAAAATGATTCTCGTGCAGACTCGACAACGCCTCGCCGTTTTAACCTGTTGCACACAGAGGCGCGAGAAGAACGGTTACGGGTTTTCAGCGAGCTGCTTAGTCGATATGCAACGGATGGTGTTGAGATTGATATGACGACGTTTGTTCCTTATTGCCGTTTTGATCAGGTAAAGGAACTGGCACCGTATCTAACAGAATGGTTAAGGAAGCTCAGTCATGTTGCTCGTGAAGCAGAGCAAGGTCAGGGGCGTCGTAAGCGAATCTATGTCCGTGTTCCCGCTCATCCTGACGCATGGGAAGTTCTGGGGTATGACGTGCCTGCCTGGACAAAAGAAAAACTGATTGACGGACTGGTATGTCTTCCGGGACTGACCGAGGCGCCAATGGATCAGGACTGGCCCCTTGAACAGGCTGTACAGCTAACCACGGGTTCGAATTGCAGGGTGATCGCCGGTTTCAGCGATTTGCTCGGACGACAACTCGAACGTGCCGCTACCCAACCGATGATCTGGGCTGCCGCAAGCAACGCCTATGCCCGTGGGGCAGATGGTTTTGCGATTGTCGAATACCACTGGACGCCCAATGGCTGGCCGTGGACTTCTGAGGAGTATGAAACGTTGCGAATGCTTGGTCATCCAGATATGCTTTCCAGCGCTGATAAATGTTATCGAGTTCGCGCCAGTATAGGACGTCAGGAACCCTCGGATGACTGGTTGCCTGGCGTACCGGAATCACTTCCGAAAACGCTCGAAGAAGGTGATCAAGTAGAGGTGCGGTTACGAGTTTCTGACGATTTGTCACGACGCCATGCGGAGGGAAAAGTATCTGAGGTCCGGCTGCGCATCCGGCTTACGATTCATGAACCATCGCTTAATGATATCCGCGTGGAACTCAATGGCTGTGCACTGTCTGATTCGATTCGTCAGCTGAGTGATCATACTTACCGGTTGTATGAACTGGGAGCACTACATCCGTATGGTTACATTTATGACTTTGTGCTCACACCGGGCTGTTTTCCAGAAGTCGGCGATAACACGGTGGGCGTTATCCTGAAGAAGGCGGATACAGCAATCGACGCCGCAATTCAGATTCATGACGTTGATCTGTCGATCCGTTACCGTGTTCAACGACATTTTGAAGACCGGCCGATTGAGTATTGAACATCACGGACCTGAACGGGCATTTCTTGACGTGTCCACGGCTGGTTGGCAGCCTGTGTTTACGTCCGTTCGGGGTCTTTCGGAGTTCTACCAATGATCACATCCCAGTTTGCTGCCAGTTCGCCCATTCGGGATTCTGGTATCGGGGTAAAATCGGTAACAAGAGTGGCCCGGGCTTCCGGTGTTTGGGCCTCGCGAAATAGGAAATCCTTCTCGTTTTGTGGGTCACCCTTTACGTATAGTTGTGTTGTCAACAGGCGCTTGCCGCCTTGATAAATCGCGTAGTGAATGTGAGGTGCACGTCCCACATATTTTGAGGGTTTAATGGTACGAAAGTAGTATTCACCATTTGAGCCGGTCATAAATCGGCCAAAACCTTGAAAGTTTCTATCGCGGCCCTTCTGGTTACTCCTGCTATGAAGGTATGTGCCGGCACTGTCAGCCTGCCAGATCTCGACAACCGCATGGCGGAGCGGTGATCCGGATAGGTCCAGAATGCGACCAGTTAAATGCGTGATGGTGCCTACCGCGGGTGTGAGGGAATCGTTGAGAATCAGGAGGTCGTTATCGGTGTCCAGAGGTAGCTTGTCGGGATAGAAAGGACCTTCCGCCTGTCGGGCGGTACGTGTCAATTCTTCTGCCATCAAACCTGGTGTCGAGAAAGCGGCCGACGTGAAGGCGATGTTTCTTAGAAACTGTCGGCGTGGTTCATGGGATAGCATCTGGGATTCTCCATGAGATCGGTTAGGTAGATGGATGTGGAACATACACCTTGTATGCATACAGCATAACAATCAAGTGGTCTTGAATACATCGGGAGTCCGGATTCTTCCCGTGTGGGTAAGGTGTTTAGCCCTGTAAGTAATCCGACTGTCATTCCACCTGTTTGATTGCCATGGAGAGTGGTTAGGTCACGTTGGTGTGTCTTGACCGAGTCATGTTTACAGAAAATCCACATGGGGATATACCGTCCTAAGAGGAACAAGTTCCATTGAATATCTGCGGGGGTTTCGATTCTCTTTTGCGGGATAGTTTTCATTCGATTCGATCACAGGAATCTGTGCTAAACTGGGTTTTATGGTACATCTACGACTGCTGGCTATTACCGGAATGACTTTTCTTTCCGCCTGGGTGTGTTCTGCTTCTGAAAAGGACCAGGAAGTAGCAGCGTTCTTTGATGAGAGGATAAAGCCGCTGCTCGAAAAGTGTGTCTTATGCCACGGTAATCGAAAACAGATGGCTCGATTACGGCTCGACTCGCAGGACGGACTGATGGCGGGAAGTAGATCAGGACCGGTCGTTATTCCCGGTGATCCCGAGCATAGTCGTTTAATCCAGGCTGTCCAGGAGGCTGCTGACTGCACGATACCTTTTGACCAGAAGCTGACCAAAGACCAGGTTTCAGATCTGCATCTGTGGATCAGAAATGGGGTCAGCTGGCCAGCCCGTTCACGCTTGATTCGGAGTCATCAAAGCAATTCGGCCCACTGGGCTTTTCAGCCGATTCCTCGTGTCACAATCCCCTCTCTCACCCGATCAGGTCCGACTATTGGTGCTATCGACCAATTCATACGCAAACATCTGGAACAGGAAGGAATAAGACCCTCAAGGGAAGCGGACAGGCAGACACTGCTACGACGTGTCACATTGGATCTGACCGGTTTACCGGCGAGCCTGGATGAAAGGGTTGCATTTGTGAATGACACAGATTTTCGAGCTTACGAACGACTGGTTGATCGTCTTCTGGCTTCGCCGCATTTTGGTGAGCGCTGGGGAAGACATTGGCTGGATGGTGCCCGATATGCAGATAGTGGGGGTAATGAAGGAGACTCCTTTCGCAGTGTCTGGGCTTTTCGTGAATGGGTTATTGATGCCCTGAACAGCGATATGGCGTTTGACCAGTTTGTGATACAGCAGATAGCCGGTGATCTGCTTCCTCAGCCGACTCTTAAACAACGAATCGCAACTGCGTTCTATCACAACAACACAGCAGCGAACCGTTTAGAGGGAGTGGTGCAGCGTGTGAACAAAACAGGTAGTGTTTTTATGGGCATAACAATCGGTTGTGCTCAGTGTCATGCACACAAGTTCGATCCCGTGTCTCAGCGGGAGTACTACCAGCTATTTGCGTTCTTTAATCAATCCGACGATCCTCCATTAAAGCTGGAAATACCCATTCATGAGACTCTACGCACTCGTTTTCGACACAAAGTCGACCAACTGGTAGAGAAACGTAACGAGTATCAGAAACGGTTTGCCCAGAAGGTATCGTATTGGGTACTGCAGATGACGCCGGAACAGATAGCCGAATGGCCAGATGAATTGCAGACTATTCTTGCAGTGCCTGAATCAGAACGTAGCTCAGATCAGCGACAGATGCTGCTGGAGGCATATGGGAAAACGATACCAGAATATGCGGTTCTGAAACGCTCCATTCAGGCCCACAAGCAACACGAAGAAGCGATGGATGCCATTCCGGTTTTAAGTAAAAGTAAGGCTCGACGAAAAACAAACGTTTTTATTCGAGGGGACTTTTCGAATGCAGGGGACGAGGTGGAACCGGGTGTTCCAGAGGTCCTTCCTCCACTTCCCGAGCGGGAAATACACACACGTCTGGATCTGGCTCAATGGCTGGTTTCCCCGGAGCATCCGTTGACGGCACGTGTTGCCGTGAATCGAATCTGGCAGCACTATTTTGGAACCGGACTGGTCGACACAGAAAACGATTTTGGTTTACAGGGAACCAGGCCGTCACATCCGGAATTGCTGGATTGGCTGGCCAGAGATTTTATCGACAACGGCTGGCAGGTTAAACGACTTCACCGCATGATTGTGATGTCTGATACCTATCGTCAGTCATCCCATACACGGCCGGATCTGGAACAAAAGGATCCTTCCAATCGATGGCTGGCAAGACAGAGGCGACTGCGGCTGGAAGCGGAAGTGATTCGAGATCAAGCTCTCACGGTAAGCGGACTCTTAAACCGTCAGATTGGAGGGCCGAGTGTATTTCCCTATCAGGCAGATGGCGTGATGGAGGGAAGGGCCGACAAGAGTACCTGGATTGCCGACGTCGGAGCGTCCGTTTATCGTCGGGGGTTATATATTCATTTCTGGCGATTGACACCTCATCCCTATATGAAGCTTTTTGACGTTCCGGATGCGAGCGAGTCTTGTACACGTCGTCAGAGATCCAATACTCCGATGCAGGCCCTGGCCTTGTTGAATCATCGATGGTTTATCGAGTGCGCCCGCGTTTTGACCTGGCGTTTACTGGAGAGTTCCGGACAGCAAGATCGTATCCGGCTTCTGTTTCAACTCTGTTTGGGACGCGAGCCAACGACCTCTGAACGAACAATTCTAGATGAGCTGCTCCAATTGCAGCGTGTACATTTTGCGCGTAATCTGGAAGATGCCAAAACGGTAATGGGACGGAATCCGCCTGGAGTTTCAGTAATCGATGTCCGTGAAGCGGCTGCCTGGATGGCTCTTACCCGAAGCCTGTTGAATCTGGATGAGTTTATAACACGGGAATAAACGGGATGGCATTTACACTGCATTGGCAGATGGCTACCCGTTTCCAGACAGGGATTGTCTTGCTGCCGGACGTGAAGTTGAAAACCTGTTAACAGGAAGTACCAGCTGGGTGAAAATGAATGGAGAGTCCTGTGAGTAAGGATCATGCGTTTTGTCCCAGACGACGGTTTCTCACCCAGTGTGGTCTGGGCCTGGGATCACTTGCACTGCACTCTTTGACGGATCTGGAGAGTTGTTCCCAGGCCGCGCACAGCCATCCAGGCCACTTTCCGGCTAAAGCTAAAAGAGTGATCTATCTCTTGATGATGGGAGGGCCCAGTCATCTGGATCTTTTTGATGACAAGGAACATCTACGCAGATTTAATGGGGAGCCCATCCCCGCTTCTTATATTGATGGAGAACGTTTTGAACAGATAAGAGAGAAGCAGCCAATTCTCCTCGAAAGTCCCTATCGGTTTGGACGTTATGGAGAAACAGGTGCAGAAGTCTCAGAGCTTTTACCACACCTTCAGGAAGTGATTGATGAGTTGACCTTTCTACGTACGGTAAACACCGAAGAAACCGTTCATCCTCTTGCTCAATTGTTTTTGTTCACCGGTCTTCGGACAGCAGGTCGCCCCAGTCTGGGATCTTGGGTTAGTTATGGTCTGGGCAGTCCGTCTTCCAATCTTCCGGCGTTTGTTTCCATGGTTCGGGGCGCTGTGCCACAGGCACATGATGGGATCATTTCCAGTGGATTTCTTTCTTCATCACATCACGGAGTTCAGATGCGATCAGGGGGGATACCGATTCTGAATCTCGATCGACCAAAAGGGGTTACCGAGGCCGGTGAACGGCAGCTGGTGAATGCGATTAAAGGCCTGAATGCAGAGCGTCTGACTGAAACCGGTGACCAGGAAATAGCGTCACGTATACTGGCGTATGAACTAGCGTTTCGTATGCAATCCAGTGCCCCGGATCTGATCGATTTGAGCGATGAGACGCAGGAGACACTTAATCTATACGGGGTGGACCCTGACATTCCTGATTTTGCACGTGATTGTCTGCTCGCAAGACGCATGGTCGAACGTGGTGTGCGATTTGTGCAGCTCAGTTTGGGTGACTGGGATCATCATGCAGATATTTTTCATCACTTTCCTCCCATGTGTCACACAATGGATCAACCGGTTGCCGCGCTCATCAAGGACTTGAAACGTCGTGGACTTCTGGAGGATACGCTTGTTATTTGGGGTGGAGAATTCGGGCGTACTCCCGTGGCACAACCACAAAAAATGGCTCGGGTAGGCCGTGATCATCACGTGCACTCTTTTACGATGTGGTTTGCCGGCGGGGGGATGAAACCCGGAGCAAATGTAGGCAGGACCGACGACCTGGGCTTTCATCCTGTACAGGATCCGGTCCATATTCATGATCTTCAGGCGACCATCTTGCACCTCCTGGGACTCGATCACACACGGCTCACCTATCGATTTCAGGGGCGCGATTTCCGACTGACCGATGTCTACGGAAAAGTGGTTCATTCGCTTCTGGCTTGAGATGTGAGTGCGTTGCCGATTTTCCGAATCGCTATGCGGTTGGTCGACTCCTGTCGTACAGCATCGGTAGTATCGCGATGCATACCAATCCCAGGATGGCGTCCAGGTACAGCGTAGTCGGGTAGCCATATTTTTCAATGGTATATCCCTGCCACCAGGCGGTGTAGGAAATAACGAGGTTCATCATAGCCATGTATGCGGTGAACTGAGTGGCAGCTACATCAGGGTTGGCAATACGCATGAAAATGGCCGTGCGTGTGCCATACATCAAGCCTTGAAATGCCATGTAGATCATGACCGCCCACCAGAACGAATGTGCCATCGGTGGAATTTGATTACCTTGAAAAATTCCCGGCTGCCTGGTATTGCCTTTTGTGGAATCGTCACCGATTTCATCAATCGGTTGGTTATTCACGGTGTTGGTGCTGACGGTCGAGGAGGGCTCTTCAATTTTCGCAATAATGGAGTTCGCCGCTTGCCGAGATTGCATGTGTCGTGGCAGGATCACATTTTCCTGCTGCATTCGGTAGGCGCACCAGAAGGTTGGAATCGAAATGAGAGCTAGAAAAACAGCCAGGCATTTGAGATGCCCCAGACGGTCGGAAATAATTCCGCCTAGAACACACATCACCGCCCAAAGGATGCTGGATGCTACTTCCAGGTCAGCAATATCACCGTCGGAAAAGCCAATTTCCACGGCGACGGTTTTCTGGAGTGCCAGATTGAGACCGTTTGCCCCGGCTGGCAGCAGTGCGAACAGCAATCCATAACGGGCGATCGGTTTTCCAACAAAAGACCTCCATGTCGTAGTAAGGTAGGAGACAATTTCAGTTTTGATTGTTTGAAGCGGTCCTCTGCTGTTATCACGGCGCTCGTGTGGTGTTTCTCTCATGGGAATGACAACCAACGTGGTGACCAGCAGAATACAGGCGATTACGAACCAGTATGCGGACTGAACCGGAATACCGTCTCGTAAGGCTGGTAGCCACCAAAGGTCAATTCCCTCAATGAGGTAAAGTACGCAGGCACCACCTAATGGAACACCCAGCGTTTGACCGGCAAACATCAAGCCGTTTGCCAGCCCACGTTCTTTTTCACTCAGTACGTTACACGCCAGCGCGTCGATGGCGACATCCTGTGTTGCGCAGAATAGGTTATGGATCAGAATCAGTAATGTGATCAGTTTCAGGTTGTCCGAAGAGAGTTCAATTGGCATACAGATAAGCAGAGTGAGAACCATCATGATCTGTGTACCCAGGATCCAGCCTCGACGTGCTCCAAGGCGATTTGAGTAAACCAGATCAACAATAGGCCCCATCAGCCATTTCCACGCCCAAGGAAGATACAGGGAGGCGACAAAGATCCCGATGGCCTTTTCTCCAATGCCGGCCCGTTTCATTTGTACGGCCATCGTTGTGGAAGTGAAGCCCAGTGGTATTCCCTCTGTCATGTAGAGGAAAAAGAAGGCGATCAGTCGACCTCGCCGTGAAGCAATTAGATTGGGAAGTAGCATGAAGAACTCCGGTGTCCAGCTTCTTAAAATGTCCGTAAAATGAATGCGATTATGTTATCTGGCCATCACTCGAGTCAGTGCAGAGAGCTATCCGCCTTTCCCGTGGGATATCTGTACCCTTGCTGGACAGGTATCATCATTGGAGTCACTATTTGCTGCCGGCTGTTATGGTAACCGGAAAAAAGGTCATTATGGATATTCCGGAACATCGTGTCAGCAATCCGTTGTCAGTTCTGGAGTATTAATGAACGATGGTAAACGAATGTGATGCACCTTTTAGCTAGAGCTGCGATTGTTAAGGAAAGGTGATCACAGGTACGAATGAGAGGGCCTAGGTCCATGCAGATATGGGTGGATGCAGATGCGTGTCCTGGGGTGGTTAAGGAACTGTTGTATCGGTCGGCTGAGCGACGCAAAGTTAAAGTCACGCTGGTGGCTAATCAACCGCTTCGTACTCCTTCTTCGGAGTTTATCAAGAGCGTTCAAGTTGCATCCGGAATGAATGTGGCGGACCAATGTATTGTAGAGTGGGTGGAACCAGGAGATCTTGTGATTACAGCTGATATTCCCCTCGCTGCGAGCGTTATTGACAAAGGAGCGGAAGCCCTTGATCCGAGAGGTGAGCTTTTTACCGAAGACAATATTGCGGAACGTTTGGCCATGCGTAATCTTTTCGATGATCTACGTGGTAGCGACCAGATTACAGGTGGTCCACCAGGCTTTCGTTTGAAAGACAGACAGATGTTTGCCAATCAGTTGGATCGTTGGGTGAGCCGATCCGGTCGTTGACCAGGGTGGAGTGACTGCTGCGCATATTCGAGGCATCCGGAAAGCGGAAGTTCCAGTCTGTTTCACTCTGTCTACAGTGCAAAACAGAGGTGGTTGTCAGTGGTTTTACGTGAATGGTCTGGTATACCGTTTTCGATGATAAACGGTGCGAAACCCGTGCTGCTGGTAAAGGCGTTCCGCCTCGCTTCCGGAAGTCGTTTCCAGTAACGTCCACTGGTTACCCATAGACTGAGAGTCGAGCACAGCCTGAGTAACAAGCGCAGATGCCACACCCTGTTGGCGATGTTCTGGTAGGGTTCCGACAAAGTCAATGCACCCCATCCCGAACTGGGAATAGAGAGCCAAAGTTCCTGCGGGGACGCCCTGTTTTCGTGCGAGGTAGCGGTGTGTTTTATTATCATTCAGTACCGAACGTCCCACTTCACCCATGGATCTTGGTAAACGAAAGCTATGGCACATAATATCTGCCCACATTTCGTATTCTTGATCTCCGGAACGTTCAATTTCTACGGTATCCGTTACATGCGGTTGTGTGAGAGGGTGTTCATGGATCATTACAGATGCCGGTTGTTCCGGACTAAAACCGTGATCGCACAAGTGTTCCGTCAGATTTTCAGGACGGTCTAGAGGTGAGAGTGTGAAGGTACAGTCGAAACGCAGTTTCTTGAACAGATCCGTTGCGTCTTGTATCAGTCGATCGACCTGTGTGTCAGGGGGGTGTACTTTGACGACACGGTGAAAAAAAGGGATCTTGATATGGTCATGACTCAACGCGACCGCGCCTTTGAGATCATGCTGATTACACCATCGACTACGGAAAGAGAACCAGAGTTTTTCAAAGCTGTGGATGAGTTGTTGTGACATGGATGCCATCTCCAGCCATGGTCAATTGCAGCAAGACGATTCAGCGAACAACGGGACAGGTCTGATTGTGAAATATGAAGTTAACGGTTCGACAGGACTGTACAGGTTGATTTCAAATATTGGCCGCTTATACAATAGAGGTCAAGGAGTGAAACCATTATCTGTCAGACTGCCTGGTGGAGTGAGCCTGTTTCCGCTGCAGTCACCGTACAGGATACTTTGAAATGAGACCAGGGTGTGAGCATGTTACGAGGAATAACCGGGTTAAATAGAGAATCATGTTAATAAAAAAAAGTGTCAGTCTGTGGGGCATGTTGTTTTTCTGGGTATTGCCGGTTGCTGGAGCGGACCAGAAGGGCATCGACTTTTTTGAAGCGAAGATCCGCCCCATGCTTGTGAAACACTGCTATGCATGTCATTCGGCGGGTGCATCAGCAAAAAAGAAACTCAAAGGAGGGTTGTTGCTGGATTCCCGTGCAGGAATACGCAAAGGGGGAGAAAGCGGTCCCGGGGCAGTGCCCGGTAAGCCTGCAGAGAGTCTGATAATCAGTGCTCTCAGGCAAGAGGGATTCCAAATGCCTCCTACGGGTAAGCTTCCTGATGAGATTATTGCGGATTTTGTCCGTTGGATAGACATGGGAGCACCCGACCCTCGTGACGGTGTAGCTGTTGTTGCTACATCAGGTGTGGATCTGGAATCTGGAAGACAGCATTGGTCCTTTCAACCATTAGTGCGGCCCGCACTTCCAGATGTACAGGATGCAGATTGGGTTCGGACACCGATTGATCGATTTGTCCGTTTGAAACAGGAACAGGCAGGGGTAACCCCCAACTCCATGGCGAAAGGTCGTGTGTTGATACGTCGTGCCTATTTCGATTTAATCGGATTACCTCCCAGTCCTGATGAAATGGATCGATTTTCTGCCGAATTTGAAATGGATCCAACGGGCACGTATCGCCGACTAATTGACACCCTGCTGGCAGACAAGGCTTACGGTGAGCGCTGGGCACGTCACTGGTTGGACATCGTACGGTTTGCTGAAAGTAACGGGTATGCCTTTGATGGTGACCGACCGCACGCCTGGCATTATCGTGATTTTGTAATTAGCGCGCTGAATTCAGACATGCCGTATGACCAGTTTGTCCGTCTCCAAATTGCCGGTGACCTTCTGACGGATCTCGACATACGTACCACCCAACAGGCGAAGGCGGCCGTTGGAACGGTTGCTGCTACCGGATTTCTCATGGCGGGGCCGTTTACGACACAACAGACACAGAAGGAACGGGAGCGAAGCCGCTACGAACAGCTTGACGATATGGTGAGCACGCTGGGAACTTCTTTGCTGGGGCTGACCGTAGGCTGCAGTCGCTGTCACAGCCACAAGTTTGATCCGCTACCCCAATTTGATTACTACCGAATGATCTCCTGCTTTGCCGAAGTCGGATTTACGGACACGGGAATCAATATGCATCCGGAGGCATACCGCGAAGCGAAGAACCAATATGATGCAGTCCATACACCCTTGATCGAAGATCGAACAGAGTACGAGCAGAAGATGCTTCCAGATCGATTCAAGCAGTGGGTTATGCGTGTTATACAGCAAAGGTCGACTGCACTGGAGTCGCTCAAACTGGACGTCTGGCATCATGCCGGTCCATTTCCTGAAACAAGTTTTGAACAAGCTTTCGAAAAGATATTTCCTCCTGAGAAACAAGTGGATCTTGATGCGACCTATCTGGAAGGCCGTGTCAACTGGACTCCTCATCCAGACTGGAAAGACGGGACCGTTCATAACACACTCAAAGGTGAAAATGCTGCTAATTATCTGTTTCGCATCGTTGAGTCCAGGGAAGATCAGACAGTGTCCTTGTCACTGGGCAGAGATGACGCGATAAAAGTCTGGGTGAACGGTAAACTTGTGCTTGAAAAACTTTCTTCTGGAAGTGCAGCTGCAGGGCAGGACGTAGTCGATGTCCCGATTCATCAAGGCCGCAACGAACTGTTGATTAAGATCGTAAACCAGGAAGGCCCGTCTGGTTTTTACTTTACTGCCAGCCCACTGCGAAGTGCTCCCGTACCCGTGATCGGATCCTGGTATCATGTCGGGCCTTTTACGGCAGCTGATTTTAACGCGGCATTTGACCGGGTGTTTGAACCAGAGCGGGATTCGAAGCTGAGTCGGTCCTTTCTTGACGGAAAGTTGAAGTGGTCCGAACAACCCGACTGGAACGATGGAAAAGCCCATAACGATAAGCTTACAGGTACCCACTGCGCGAATTATCTGTTTCGTGTGATCGATTCAACGTCGCATCAGGTTCTCTCGTTATCGTTGGGAAGTGATGACGGAGTTAAAATCTGGGTCAACGGACGTGAGGTGTTATCCAAAAAAGTCAACCGGACCACTGCGGCGAAGGATCAGGAACGAGTCACGATTCAGATCGGGGCAGGTCGAAATGAATTATTAATGAAAATTGTGAATGCGGAAGGACCCAGCGGTTTCTATTTTTCCATCAGCGATGTGCCGGCTCCTGATGACGTCCAGGCCATTGTGAAGTTATCCGAGAATGACTGGACCCAGGAGCAGAAAACCAGACTGATCGAATGGCATAAGGGTTTTGACCTGGAATGGTTACAGTTGAATCAAATCGTCAAGAGAAGTGAACTACTGGAACCAAAACCGGACCTGACACATGTGTATTCAGCACGCGTTCGCGGCACCACGTACCAGTTTGGTGAAGACACATACAAGGTGTATCAATTACGGCGTGGTAATGTTGATAACAAAGAACAGGAAGCAACTCCGGGATTCCTTCAGGTTCTGATGCGTTCTGGTTTTCAGGAACAGAAATGGCTGACGGATCCTGAGGAAACCGACAAACGAAGACCCGGGAGACTCGGTCTGTCAGACTGGCTGTCTGACGTGAAACATGGTGCCGGCCATTTGATGGCGAGGGTTATCGTAAATCGGATTTGGCACCATCATTTCGGTCGAGGTATTGTTGCCACACCAAGCGATTTTGGAACACGTGGTGAAAAACCATCTCATCCGGAGTTACTTGATTGGCTGGCTTATCAACTCGTTCGCAGTGGATGGAGTCTGAAGACGATCCACAAGCAGATCATGACCAGTGCTGTATATATGCAGGCAGGCGAAGTGAACGCCAGTGGAAGTGAACGTGATCCTGAAAATCTGTTGCTTTGGCGCCGGAATGCAAGACGTCTAGAAGCGGAAACGATTCGCGATGCTTTGCTGGCTGTCAGCGGAACGCTTGACAATAGGACCCATGGAAAAGGAACACTTGACAGTAGGAGTTCGCGTCGCAGTGTCTATTTCACGGTCAAACGGAGTCAGTTGATCCCGTTGCTGCAATTGTTCGATGCACCCGATACCATGCAGGGGATTGCCACACGTGAGCAGAGTACCGTTGCTCCTCAGGCTCTGGCTATCCTTAATTCGCCGATCATTCGTGAGCTGGCGTCAAAATTTGCTGAGAGGGTGTATTCCCAGGAAGATACTTCGCTAGAGCAAACCGTGAACCGTGCGTACCAGTTGGCTCTGTCACGACCGCCTACGGAAGAAGAAACAGCGAGTATGAAAACGTTTATTCAGCATCAGTTAACATTAAGAGGTGAGGATGACAACAGACAGTCTCTTGCCGTGAGAGACTTCTGTCATCTGATGTTGTGTTTGAATGAGTTTGTATATATTGAGTGACCTAAGTTCAGAAATCGATCGTGACAAGACAGGATACCAATCACTTTTTTACGGATCCAGCAGAGAGGGATATTCACATGCAGCATCACCTGATCAATCGACCGACCTCGCGGCGTGACTTTCTTCAGAACGCTGGTTTGGGCTGTGGCTCCCTTGCACTCACCAGCCTGCTTCATCAGGAAGGAGTGGTATCAGCGCGATCATCATCGAATTATCCGCTTGCTGTGCGCGCCTCCAATTTTAATCCTCGGGCCAAGTCAGTGATCTGGCTTTTTCAGACTGGAAGTCCATCGCAGGTCGACACGTTTGATTACAAACCTGAATTGCAGAAACGGGACGGAACCAGTCTTGCCGGTGCAGATCCGAAAACGGGATTTTTTACTACCAGTGGCAAGTGTCTGAAATCACCTTTCAAATGGGCGCAACACGGTGAGTCAGGTGCCTGGACATCTGAGATTTTCCCTAATATTTCGAAGCATGTCGATGACATCGCGTTTGTTTATTCGTGTTACTCCCAGTCGAACAACCATACACCAGCCATGTTGCAGTTTAACTCCGGTATGATCCGACAGGGTTATCCGAGCATGGGATCCTGGTTAACTTATGGGCTTGGTAGTGAAAATAATAATCTGCCTGCTTATGTTGTGATGCACGGAACCAAGCCACGTGGCGGTGACCCGATCTGGTCGTCTGGATTTCTGCCTTCGGTTTTTCAGGCAACGGCTCTGGATCCGCGAGGAGAAACTCCGATCGACAATCTTAATCGATCCGGAGAGCTGAGCGGAGAACAGCAACGGTCGCTTTTAGATGTACTGAACAAGGCGAATGCCAAACATGCAAAAACACGTCCGTTTGACCGTGACTTGAACGCGCGTCTGGAGTCTTTTGAACTGGCATACCGAATGCAGACCGCCGCACCGGAAGCGTTCGATCTTGCTCAGGAACCGCAACATATACAGGAAATGTATGGTCTGAATCGTGACGAATCCAAGGATTACGCGAGACAATGCATCATAGCCCGACGACTGGTGGAGAGAGGGGTGCGTTTTGTCCAGATATTCGCTTCGTGTCCCAATGCTCCGGGCGGGGCAGTAAGTGATGTTCCCTGGGATGGTCACAGCAATATTAATGAGAACCACCGTGCGTGCGCCTCGACTGTGGACCAGCCGACGGCAGCGCTTCTGACCGATCTCAAACAGCGTGGCATGCTGGATGAAACGATCATTATCTACGGCGGTGAATTCGGCCGTACCTCTGATTCACAAGGGGCAGCAGGTCGTGATCATAATCCAAACGCGTTTACTACCTGGTTTGCCGGCGGCGGTTTTAAGGGGGGCGCTCAATATGGTGCCTCCGATGAATTCGGTTACAAATCAGTTGAGAAGAGAGTCAATGCTCACGATATTCACGCAACGGTTCTCCATCAGATGGGCATTGACCACAAAAAATTGACTTATCGTTTCAATGGTCGTGATTTCCGACTGACCGATGTCGAAGGGGTTGTTCTTGATGAAATTCTGGAAACGGCAAGTCAGTTGACGTGATTACAGCATGGTACCCCTTCCGCTTGACAGGACGCCATAAAACACCTTCCAGGACGGATCTTTTCTGGTGTGGTGTGTTCATGGCACACGTGGCATGAACAGGTCCTGGTCGTTGTCATGCCAGAATGTCATGAATGACATTACCATGTACGTCAGTCAACCGGAAATCACGCCCAGCATACCGATAGGTGAGCTGTTTATGATGAAGTCCCAGTGCATGCAGGATGGTTGCGTGAAGGTCGTGTACGCTGGTTTTGTTTTCGACAGCCTTGAATCCGAAGTCGTCGGTGGAGCCGTGTACCGTACCGCCTTTTATCCCACCGCCTGCCATCCAGACGGTAAATCCATAATGGTTGTGGTCACGACCAAGCTTGGGATCTCCATTGTTGCCGAGCTCAACCGTTGGGGTACGTCCAAATTCACCACCCCATAACACGATCGTGTCTTCCAGCATGCCTCGTTGTTTGAGATCAGTCAGCAGTGCCGAGATCGGTTGGTCGATTTCCTGAGCAAGACGACGATGGTTTTCTTCAATCTTTTCATGGTTGTCCCAGGGTTGGCCACCACCGTGCCAGAGTTGTACGTATCGCACTCCGCGTTCCAGAAGTCGACGAGCAATCAGAGTCTGTCGGGCATGCACACCTTTTCCGTAAAGTTTGTGAATGTGAGCAGGTTCATGTGACAGGTCAAATGCTTCTGTGGCATCCAGTTGCATACGAAAGGCGAGTTCATAAGCATGGATGCGTGCATTGAGTCGGTCATCAAGACGTGACCTGCGATGTCGGGCATTCCATTTTGCAATCAGGTTCAGTTGTTTTCGTTGATCGATTCGGGATACCTGGGGATGTTCAATATTCTCAATCAATCGGCTCAGCTGTTCGTGACGTGTATCAATATAGGTGCCTTGAAAAGCCCCTGGTAAGAAGGCAGACTGCCAGTTTTCTGTATCCTTAATGGGGAGCCCTCCAGGACACATGGCGACAAATCCAGGAAGATTCTGATTTTCTGTTCCCAGGCCATACAGAACCCATGCCCCCATACTGGGACGGGGCTGTACGGAATCACCGCAATTCATCAGCATGAGAGAAGGTTCATGGTTGGGAACCTGTGCGTGCATGGAACGGATTACGGCGATGTCATCGATGTGTTGTGCCGTCTGTGCAAACAGTTCACTAACCTGAATGCCGGACTGTCCGTATGGTTGAAATTTGAATGGAGAGGGGAACGCGGCTCCCGTTTTTCTTTCAGTTGCTGGATTTTCCGCGGTGCTTTTCCCCTCCTGTCGGGTTAATTCCGGTTTTGGATCAAAGGTGTCAACGTGAGAAGGACCCCCGTTCAAAAAGAAATGGATGACACGTTTGGCTCGACCAGGGAAATGTGGTTTACGGTTGTTCAGAGGTCCTGAAAGGGAGGCCACCCGGTTCTGTGATGCGCAGAGGTCATCTTCTCTCAAAATATTGGCCAGTCCGAGTGCGCCGAGTCCAAGTCCGGAGCGACTTAACAGTTCTCGTCGAGTGAATCCATTGGTAGAAACACTTTTTTCTGTCATGACAGTTTGTCCGGCTTTCCAGGTAAGAAGTGGTTTTAATCAACGAACAGGAACTCATTGGTACAGATCAGGACGTGTGCCAGTTGTTCCCACGGACCAAGTGGAGCGATGGAATCTCCGGAAAAATCATTTTCCGAATTCCAGGTGATTTTCGATTTTTCCGTAGATAACTCGTTAAGCGTTACTTTCCAGAGGTACTGGTCATTATTGAGAACCTGGTTTATATCTACGACAAAATCGATCGTATCGCCTTGCTGAACGGTTAGTGGTCCGTCATTAACATCCACTTCCTGTTGATGAAGAGTGATCGATTTTCGAAGTCCGGATCGCGAACAGATAATACTCGCTCGGATTCCGTCGCCAGGAGCAGCCTCGTGGACTAGACGGGTTCGAAGCGAAAGTGTCATGTCTCGGGGAGCGGTCCATCGTCGGATAGCGGCGTGTTTCAGATCATTGCCCGGATGACCACCACGGTTTGTCAGTTGAACCCATCCCAGCTTCGGATCGGGAAGCTCACTGCCGCCTTGCCACGCATTGCCTGTGAAATGCGGCAAAGGTGTGAAGGACAGAACCTGTTGTCTGGACTCGTCAACGGAACCATAGCCGTATTGCCAATCTGCCGCGGTCAGAGAAACATGGGATGGTCTGGAATCAGTAACCGACTGAACAAACGCGATCGCATCGTGACCTTCTTCAGTACTGGGATTCCTCTGATAGACCTGTTGAAAAAGCGCACG
The DNA here is from genome assembly GCA_963996245.1 of uncultured Planctomycetia bacterium. Lineage (GTDB taxonomy): Bacteria > Planctomycetota > Planctomycetia > CAXEIY01 > CAXEIY01 > CAXEIY01. Next base: position 26,466 of record CAXEIY010000299.1, read on the forward strand.
TACCCGTTTGCTGTCTTCTTGACCGGATGTCAAGCCAGCCAGATGGCGTGCCTGTTCCACGACGAAGGGATGATTCAGGAAATAGAGCGCCTGCTGGGGAACGGTCGTTTCACTGCGTTTGGCAATGTGCAGATCCGGATTTGCAAAATCAAAAATGCGCAGCGTACCCGGCAGGAACTGTCGGTCTACCAGTCCGTAAAGAGTACGACGTTTCGGCCATGGATCCTGGAACAGATCGACTGGTTTACCGCGCATCTTAGACTGGAGGTTTCCGGAAACAAGCAGCAGAGAATCCCTGAATTCTTCGAAGGTCATTCGGCGCTCATTCTGTTTCCAGAGCAATCGGTTTTCCGGGTCGATTTTCATGGCCAGTGTTTCTTTTTCGCGTTCGATCGGTCGGGCAGAAGACTGGCGATAAGACGCAGACAGTAGAATCATTCGATGGAGTTGTTTGATGCTCCAACCCGTTTTTATAAATTGAGAGGTCAGCCAGTCGAGCAGTTCCGGGTGGGATGGAGCGGTGGCTCTTAGGCCGAAATCACTGGGAGTTGAAACGATGCCTTCTCCAAAGTGATGAGCCCAGATGCGATTAACAATAACACGTGCGGTGAGTGGGTTATCAGGATCAATAATGGATTTTGCCAATTCCATTCGGCCACTTCCCTTCTTAAAGGGCTGTCTGTCAGAACCGGACAGAATTTCGAGAAACTGACGAGGAATGGCGAGCCCTTTGGAAAGTGGATTACCTCGGTTGAAAACGTGTGCTTGATTTGGTTTAGCACGATCTACCAGCGTTAAAGCATAACGGGATGGAATCTTTGACTGGATGATCCATTGGTCAAAACTGCCTTGTAGTTTCCATAACGCCTCACAGGTTTCTGTATCGAAAAAGTCTTCGATATGAACAATCGGTTCGTCGGGTATGGTACAGGGCGATGATGCGCCACGGAGAACCTGGAGCAGTGCGATCGTATCGGAATCAGGTAGGGCAGAAACTTGACTGGCTTCCGACGTGGTTAGCGATGCGGTTGTCGGTGCATTCAACAGGTTGCGGAAGAGGGTGGAGTAGGTATCGATGACTATCTGAAAAGTTTCTGGTGGTTCGTTGAAAGCTTTTAATACCTTTGAATTGACTGTTCCGTGGGCTAGTTTCTGGAGTTCCAGGTGTACCTGTTTTGCCTGTGTGGGAAAATCGTCTGTGTTGAGTCGTGCGTAGGCGTGCCATGGTACAAAGACCGGATCGTGATGCTCCGCAGCAGACTTTAAATAGGTTTCCCATCGTCTGACGAAAGACGGGAGCAGATCGGATATTTCAAAGATCTGGTCAAAACCATCCGGAGGATACTTATCCAGTTCCATTTGGGCGTTAAGATAGTCACCGAGGCGTTCACGGGCCCTCTGTGAGGATTCTTCCCGTTTGGTTTTAAGTTCTTCGTTCAATTTGTCTTGTCTGGTACGGCGCTCTTTTTCGAAGGCTTCATCCTCAGAAGAGGGGTCGAGTGCAACCAGTTTCTCTGCACAGCTGGAAAATATTCCATAAAGTGAGTAGTAGTCCGCTGTAGGGATTGGATCATATTTATGATCATGGCACCGGGCACAACCTACGGTCAGTCCCATGGTTCCGCGGCAGACCACGTCAATTCGATCATCAATAATATCATGCTGGACTCCCAGAAAACGCCGGCCGATTGTGAGGAATCCCATGGCGGCCAGATCATCCGGTTCACAGTCAATTACCTGGTCTGCCGCAATCTGGAGTAACAGAAATCGGTTGTAGGGCATGTCCCGGTTCAGTGCACCGATGACCCAGTCCCGGTAAGCCCATGCATGAGTCCAGAATCGTTCTTCACGCGCATAGACGTAACCTTTCGTATCGGAGTATCGTGCGACGTCAAGCCATCGCCGTGCCCAGTGTTCTCCATATTGTGGGGATGCCAGTAAGCGGTCTATTAATTGGTCGTAGGCCTGGGGGTTGGGGTCATCGACGAATGCCTGTACGGTATCTTCCGAAGGAGGCAGTCCGGTGAGGGCATAATAAACGCGTCGGATTAAAGTCCGTCGATCGGCCTGCGGAGAAGGAGACAGACCCGTTTGGTTGAGTTTTTCAAGTACAAAAGCATCCAGAGGAGTTCGTGTCCAAAGATTGTCAGAATAGTCGGGTACGGGTGGCTGTTGTACCTTCTGGAATGCCCAGTGATGACGGCTTGCGAGGGATATTTTATGGTTGTCCGAATCCATTGGTGGCCAGGGTGCAGACAGTTGGATCCAACGTTTGAGATTGGTGATATCCCGTGGACTAAGTTTCTTATCGGGCGGCATCTTTAAATCTGAACGATGTTCAATGGCCTGCAGGATTCTGCTGTTGTTCGGGTTACCCGGAACCAGAGCGGCCCCTCGGTTTCCGCCCAGAATCATGGACTCTCTGGAGTCCAGACGGAGTCCGCTTTCCTGTTTATCCGGTCCGTGACAACCCGTGCAATGAGTCAGGAAAACCGGACGAATGGACCGTTCAAAAAAGGCGGTCGTTTTCTCGTCTGCGCGGGCGGACTGAAACAAGGTTGTCAGGGAAAGGACCCCGACCCAGAACAGGTGTATCATCAAATGTGTGCTAATCAGGCGGTTCATATACGGCCCATTTAACCTTAATCAAGAGGACACCCTTCAGTATAGCATCTATCTGGTAGATCCATCTGTCACAAAATGAGCAGGCAGGGTTTGTTTACCGTCGAGGAGGAAGGTAGGCCGGTGATTTAGGCGAAGTCATCTTTACGATCGCATTTTTAATCGCGAAAGCGCAAAAGAAATTACCCAGTGGGTTGTAGTGACCAACAAAGTATCGCGAAAGGTATGGAGCTATGTCCAACTGGAATTTTGCGTAATCCTCGGCGTGTGCGGTCATCATATCAATGTATGGTAGCTGGTGATGTTTTAAAAAGTCGATGAGTGACTGATCGAACCGTTTGTTTCCGATTATGAACTGCCGCAGTGTGTATCCACCATAGGACAGGACATAAAGTATTTTTCGATCGGTTGACGCTGCAAATTGTTCGATCCTTTCAATGATCCGGGTGGTTGCATAAATGCCGTGCCTCATGAGATCAGAATCATCATAGTCTGTGGGAGGGATGGGGAGTCCTTTTTGACGTTTGGCTTGACGCTGAAGTCGATTATGCAGGACGAAGTCGTTTTTGAATAAAGTGTATGCATCGTCCAGGTCGGTCAGCTGGAGTAACGATTCAGGTGTCGGGCAGGGATTGGGATGTTCACGAAACCGGTTATGATCAGGGTCGACCTGGACATGGGGCACGGTTGGGTTGGCAGAGATGCGGTTGACACCAAATTTAAAACGTTGCCAGCCATGCAGGTTTCGTTCGTGGTCATCGTCAAAGATGTTGAAAATAATGTATTTGGCTGGTGCGCGTTCCTCTTCACGTTTCATTCTCAGGTATGACTGGTAGACGGAATAACCACCCACTCCGTAATTGCGTATTGGTTCTCCCAGGTGTGAAGCGAGTACTTCTTGCCAGGTTTCGCCGTCGCTGACCTGCTCACAGCTCGTAAAGCTGTTGCCATAAGTATTAATGCGACAAGGCTGTCCGGCATGTGACATTGCACGACGGGCGTTCAGTTTGTCATAGCGATAGTGACACACCGCTGCGTCCAGCCCTTCTTTGAAATCGCGATCGATGTGAATGTAACCGAGTTGTGCATCGTATTTTCCAAATGGAAATAAAGTACTGGCCAGCCATCCTTCGACGTCTTCACGTTGCATGAGTAGCTTTTTTAGATAGGCGCGGATTGTTTCAGGAGAAAGGTCTGTTGGGGAATCTTTTGTGGCCGAGTTATGCAGAATGGAGACTCCGGTCGCCATGCCAGCAGAATGTTGCATAGCCTGACGTCTATTCATGGTCTGCTGAGATCGAATAGGATCTTTCATGATCAAGTAACCTTTGCTTTCAATCAAAAAAACGAAATATCATGATTTAGTCGAGGGATTCCGTGTCTGAGTCTGACAGAGGAATTTCATACCCGCTGTGCAATAAGGAAACATACCGATGACTTGAGGGGTGATTTAAGAGGCATGGACCAGTGGATATATTTATCTGCTGGCAACATCCCCTGTAGTCCATTCGCAGTAAGGGGGGTTGGAAGGTTTCGGTCCCGCAGACATTTGTTTGAAAAACAGAACTGGCAATTTACTCTGGAAACCTGTTTTCGTTTGTCTTGAGTTCATGGATCGCAGTATTCTGATGATTGATTTTCTTGAGACCTTTGTGACGGCTTGTAAAACGCCGGAATGGGCATCTCTCGCTGAGCTTAAAATGGCGGGGTAAGTAGGGTGAGCTTCCTTTGACGGAATAGACAATAAAACAGGGTTTGTGCTCGGAATTAGGCATACCGGATTTACTGTAATTTGTTGCGATATATTCTGGTACAGGAACATGAGGCAATTCCGTACTCGTAATCGATAGGAGGACCGTCAGGGATGTCGTTTACAGGTGAGTTCCAGGGTAAAAAGATACGTCCATTTCAAGGTAGTGTTTGAAGTCTTTCCGACAGAAGCATGTGACGGTTGACATGCCGCAAATAATAAACAAATTGCTCAACAATGAAGAACACAAACCTGGACCAGCAGGGTTCGATTTGATTTTAGTTCTTGTTCTGTCCGTGCTGATAGGCATTGGAGTATCGTATGTAACGCTCGGTTTTATGAATGCGTTTGACGAAATCATCAATCGGGTCTACTTTCAGTGGTCCGAATATCCCAGTGGACAGTATTCCTACAAGATTGATTCTCGTAACCGGATTACTTTGAATTTTCAAGGGGATAACAAACATGGACTGGCTGGCCTTGCCCAGTTCCAGTGGGCTCAAAAAGGGCAGTGCAGGATTGTTGTTATACGAGATGGAACGCGACAGGAACCGATCCTTTGTCAGTGGGTAATGGACGATGCGGCAATCCTGGTTCAACCTCCAGATGGACAGAAGGCAATCGACCTTCGGTACGAGGGAAAAGATCTTGTCATTTCGGTTGCCGAGACCGAGTTTCCATGGTTGCCGATTCTTCGATCGACCGAAACCGTTTTGTTTCAATACAAACAGGGTTCATTCAGCGATGTGCCCAAGTGGCATATTCTTACCGCTTTGGTCTTGGGTGGGTTATGCATCGGATTGTTGTACGGTGCTTTCAGATTGACCCGTGCTCACGGACCAGCGGACGCGATTATTGCTCGTATCGCCAATGATGGGATGATGCCGATGGGTGAGGGTATAGTGACAGCCCTGATCTGTGTGGTTTCGATCGGATTGGGTGCTTCGGTTGGGCGCTATGGTCCAGCCGTTCATCTTGGTGCGACTCTTGGGTCCGGTTTTGCTAAAGCTTTCAGGATGGGAAGAATCAACCGAATCACTTTTCTCGGATGTGGTGTGGCCAGCGCTATTGCGACTTCATTCAATACCCCAATTGCCGCTACCATTTTTACCCATGAGGTGATCATTCGGCACTATTCTTTGCGGGCGTTTGCGCCCATTACCATCGCTGCCGTAACCGGAAACGCACTGGCGGTTCATCATGGACGGTTGTTCGATGGATTTCAGAATCTGACTGCTCCGGCCGAGTTGTCGGTCAGTCAGTACCCTCTTTTTGCGATTGTGGGTTTGATCACGGCGGCTTTTTCTCTGATTTACATGCACAGTCTCCTGGCTGCTGAAAAACTCGTAAAGCGATTGCATGTTCCCTTGTGGATACGTCCGGCCTGCGCTGGACTGGCTATCGGAATTGTGGCGATCTGGTTACCTAACCTGATGGGTTTGGTCGAGGAAACGACTACTCAGGTTATTCAAGACCAGGGAGAACAATATGTTTTTCAAATGCTCTGTTTCCTGATCGTATTCAAAATAGCTTCCACTGCGTTCTGTCTCAGTTGTGGAATGCACGGAGGCATATTTGGTCCATCTCTTTGTATCGGCGCCATGGTGGGGGCTGCGTGTGCACTTGCCACTGTGCCCAGCTATTATCCGATTTTCGCGCTGGCCGGTATGGGCGCTTGTATCAGTTCTGCTAAAGAAATAATTTCATCGCCGGCGCCCGAAGAGTGGAGTATTCCTCCCCCAACAACAATAAGTGGCTTCTCCGACGAATTTATGGCGTCGATAGCAGCAATAGTTGATTGTTCATCAGGCAATCCCCCTCGAAGCACATATCC